>DASYJZ010000045.1:0-3166 GCA_035995965.1 Longimicrobium sp.
GGCGTCTGCTGGGCGCGGAGCGGTACGGCAACGACGAGCGCGGCCGTCGCGAGCGCGAGGAACGGCCGGGAAGCGACTGGCATTCGGGGTCTGGCCGGGAGTGCCGATGGGGACGGGTGAGCCGGGGGGGCGGAGCGGGGCGGCGCATTGGACGAATCCCCAAAGGATGTTATCATACGCCTCCGCCAGTGTCCATACCCCGGCCCCAGACCGACTTGCGCCTCGCCCTCCCCCGCGCCGCCGCGCTCCTGGCGGCCGTCCTGCTCCCGGCCGCCGCCCGGGCCCAGTCCGCCGCCGCCCCCCTCGCCACACCCCCGCCGGCCAGCGGACGCGACAGCGCGGCGGTGCCCGCGCGGGATGGCGCGGTGCGCGTGCTCGCCACCATCGGCTCGCGCGCCGAGGAGCGGCTGCGCGACGGCCAGCTGCGCGGCACGGTGGACGACGCCGGGTGGCTCCTGCGCTCCCCGTCGAGCCTCACGCCCTGGGCGCCGGGGCGCGGCGCGGCGGCCGTGCTGGTGCCGGAGCTCTCGCTCACCTGGAATTCGCGCATCCCGGTGGCGCGCAACGACGGGGCGATGCGCGCGGGGCGGGGCGCCAGCACGCTGGTGATGGCGGGGGTGGCGCTGCAGGCGGGCCCGCTGCGGCTGATCGTGGCGCCGGAGATCGCCTGGGCGGAGAACCGCGCCTTCGACGACCTCCTCCCCGCGGGGTGGACCGCGGCGCAGCGGGCCTCCTTCCGGACGCCGTGGGCCGCCGGGCGGAACTCGGCCGACCTCCCCTTCCGCTTCGGCGCCGCCTCGCAGTCGAAGGTGCTCCCGGGCGAGTCGTCGCTGACGCTGCGCGCCGGGGCGCTCGCGGTGGGCGCCGCCACGGAGGAGCAGTGGTGGGGCCCGGGGGTGCGCAACGCGATCCTGTTCACCAACCAGGCGGCCGGGGTGCCGCACCTCTTCGCCCGCACCACGCGGCCCCTGCGGACGCCGCTGGGCGGGCTGGAGCTCAAGTGGGTGGCGGGCGGGCTGCAGCGCTCGGCATGGGCGCCGGACACGGCGGCCGCGTGGCGGTCGCTCTCCGCGGCCGGGCTGGTGCTGCACCCGGCGCAGGGGCTCTCGGTGGGGATGGCGCGCGCCGTGTACGCCGACGCGGACGGCGCCGGCGCCACCCTGTCGCGCGCGGCGGACGCGTTCGCGCGCTGGAAGGGCGCGGGCGACACGCTGGCGGCGCGCCCCTTCGAGCAGATGACCTCGCTCTTCGGCCGCTGGGTCTTCCCCTCGCAGGGGGCGGAGGTGTACGCGGAGTGGGCCCGCTACCGCTTCCCCACGCTGCGGCAGCTGCTGGAGACGCCGGAGCACACGCAGGGGTACGTGCTGGGCGGCCAGTGGCTGCGCGCCTCGGGGCCCGGCGCGGTGCGGCTGCAGGCGGAGCTCGCCTTCCTGGAGCGGAGCGCAGCCTTCGCGGCGCACCCGCAGGGGAGCTGGTACGCGAGCGCGGCGGTCCCGGACGGGTACACCAACCGCGGCGAGGTGGTGGGCGCGCAGGTGGGGCCCGGCGGCTCCGGGCAGTGGGTGGCGGGCGACTGGCTGCGGGGCAGCGGCCGGGTGGGGCTCTTCGCCGGCCGGGTGCGCTGGGCGAACGACGCCTACTACGACACGCCGGGAAGCCAGGTCAGCCGATACCGCGGGCACGACGTGAGCGTCTTCGGCGGGGTGCGGGCGGCGGCGACGCTGGGCGTGCTGAGCCTGGACGGCGAGTACCGGCTGGACCGGCGGATGAACTACCTCTTCCAGAACACCTCGACGAGCTGGCCGACGCGCGACCAGGCGGTGAACGTGGTGAACCACTCGTTCCAGCTGCGGGTCTCGGCGCGTCCGTAAAAAAGAAGGTTCTTCGTCGATTTAATTGCAGGTCGAACGAATGCTGTTTGGAGGACCACGTTTCCCAGGATCAGCGAGTGTCCGGGCGAGACCTGTGGCGACAAGCTCACCTGCGGCGCCTCGTGCCAAGTCACCTCGCAGGGGGGCCATCGTGCCCAAGCTGAAGCTGGAGGTCGACGCACTCCGCGTGGACTCGTTCGACTGGAGAGCGCCGGCTGGCGCTGACTGACGCTACCTCAGCGCTATCAGCGCAATATCTAGTCAGAATGCGGGTTTCTGACGCTTGCTGGCGCTGGGCACCGCTGCTTCGCGAATCTGATAAGCGTGAGGTCGGCCGTTCGAATCGGCCCAGGCCCATATCTCGAAGGAAGCCCCGGTACCGCTCAGGTACCGGGGCTTCGTGCTTTTCCGATCCGCGATTCGCTCGCCGAGGCGGCTAGAGCGGTTTGTGACCGGGTCCGGTGTGCGCTTCGAGCCCCTGACTCTCTCAGTCAGACGGCGGATCACTATCGGTATGTAGACGAGCGATCAGGCGACCGCGGTGGCTACGAACTCTGCGACCAGCTCCGAAGCGTCTTCCGGGTGGAGCAGCGACGCCGTCGCACGCAGCCCGGCATCGGGAACCCGGCGAAAGGCGATCCCGAACCGCTCCAGTCTGGACAGAAGGCTATGGTGTGAAGGCGATCCACGAGACCCAAACGGTATAAATTACCGAATCTGCCCAGGTGTTGAATACAACATTAAATTCACTGGCCTCGATGTCTGCGGTAGCGACCGTGAGACGCAAGTTGGCGCTGTTTCCTGCATCGACACCGTAGAGCGCCACGATCATCGTCGGTGGCGTAGAGAACGCCGTAGGAAACGTGATATCGGGGGTGGTAAAAGAGCGCGCGCCACTGCCGATGTTCAGAGTCCATCCGGAAGTCCCGTAGCCATAGCTGACAGTCCCTGCTTGGATCTGCATACCGACCTCCTTGCATGATAGTCGTTGGTGTATTCTTCGCGGTGCCAGCATTCAATTCAACTTCTCGGTTCCCCCGAGCAGGTCGGGGCCCTCGCGCCCCCAGCCCTCTGAGGAAACCGTACATACGAGCATCTAAGGTGGCCGATTCGGGATCGACAGTTGCCCTCGGGAATCTCCCTTTCCCCAGTAACAGCATGGTCTTTGTGTTTTCGAAAGGTGCAGCATTCTCACCTCCGTGCAATTTGTTCGCCGCAACCGGGCCAGCGACTCAATCAGTGTACGGAATTCTGGTAGCCATGCAAGACTCTTGACGTGATCGGCTCGGCCGCAG
>DASYJZ010000046.1:0-10817 GCA_035995965.1 Longimicrobium sp.
CTCCAGCGCGCCGAACAGGATCTCGTCGCCGAGCGGGCGCAGGAGCTCCTCCTGCACCAGCCGCGCGAGGGGGCGCGCGCCCATCAGCGGGTCGAGCCCGCGCACGGCCAGCCAGCTCCGCGCCGCGTCGGCGAGCGAAAGGCGCACGCCCCTGGCGGCCAGGCGCTCCCGCACCTCGTCCACCAGGCGGTCCACGATGCGCTCCATCACCGGCGGGGAGAGTGGCGCGAAGGCGATGCGCGCGTCGAGCCGGTTGCGGAACTCGGGGGGGAAGGTGCGCTCGAAGGCCCGGTCGTCGTCGCCGCCGGCGGAGCCGGGGGCGAATCCGGCGCGGCGCCGGGAGATCTCCTCCGCGCCCACGTTGCTGGTCATCACCAGCACCACGTTGCGGAAGTCGGCCTGCTTCCCGTTGTTGTCGGTCAGGCGGCCGTAGTCCATCACCTGCAGCAGCAGGTTGAAGACGTCGGGGTGCGCCTTTTCGACCTCGTCGAGGAGGAGCACCGCGTGCGGGGTGCGGGTGACGGCGTCGGTGAGGAGCCCCGCCTGGTCGAAGCCCACGTACCCCGGCGGCGCGCCGATCAGCCGGGACACGGTGTGCCGCTCCATGTACTCGCTCATGTCGAAGCGGATCAGCTCGATCCCCAGCACCTCGGCGAGGGCGCGGGCGACCTCCGTCTTCCCCACCCCGGTGGGCCCGGTGAAGAGGAAGGCGCCGATGGGCTTGCGCGGGTCGCGGAGCCCGGCGCGGCCGAGCTTGATGGCCGCCGCCACCTGCCCGATGACCGGGTCCTGCCCGAACACCCGCCGCTTCAGCTCGTCTTCCAGCGTGCGCAGCCGGTCGCGGTCGTTCGCGGCCACGGTGCGCGGCGGGATCTGCGCCATCGAGGCGAGAATGCGCTCCACCACGTCCTCGCCCACGCCCGGCCACTCCGTGCCGTCCTCGTCCCCGGTGGAGAGGCGCACGTCGGCGCCGGCCTCGTCGAGGACGTCGATGGCCTTGTCGGGGAGGCGGCGGTCGTGCAGGTAGCGCGAGGCGAGCTCGGCTGCCGCGCGCAACGCCTCGGCCGTGTAGCGGACGCGGTGGAAGTCCTCGTAGCGAGAGCGCAGCCCCTCGAGGATCAGCACCGTCTCCTCCACGCTGGGCTCCGGCACATCGATCTTCTGGAAGCGGCGGGCGAGCGCGCGGTCCTTCTCGAAGTGCGCGCGGTGCTCCTCGTAGGTGGTGGAGCCGATGCAGCGCAGGCCGGCCGCGAGCGCCGGCTTGAGCAGGTTGGAGGCGTCCATGCTCCCGCCGGAGGTGCTCCCCGCGCCGACGACGGTGTGGATCTCGTCGATGAAGAGGATGGCGCCGGGGCGTGCCTCCAGCTCCTTCAGCACCCCCTTCAGCCGCTCCTCGAAGTCCCCGCGGTACTTCGTGCCCGCCAGCAGCGAGCCGAGGTCGAGCGCGAAGATCTCGGCGCCGCGCAGCGCCCTCGGCACCTCGCCGTCGTGGATCCTGAGCGCCAGCCCCTCGGCCAGCGCGGTCTTCCCCACGCCGGGGTCGCCCACGAAGAGCGGGTTGTTCTTGCGCCGGCGAGCCAGGACGTGGATGGCGCGGCCGATCTCCTTCTCGCGGCCGATCAGCGGGTCCAGGCGCCCCTCGGCGGCGAGCCGGGTGAGGTCGGTGGTGAAGCGCTCCAGCGCCTCGCCCAGGGCGCGCCGCTCTTCCCCGTCTTCCTCCGCCTCCGCGCCGGCGGGGACCTCGACGCGGGTGACGCCGGTGGAGGGGCGGCCGCGGCCGTGCGAGATGGCGCGCAGCACCGCCAGCCGGTCGAGGCCCTCCGCCTCCAAGAAGTGCACCGCGAACGCGTCTTCCTCGCCGAAGAGCGCCGCCAGCACGTGCGAGCCGGTGACCTCTTCCCGTCCGGAACGCATCACCTGCAGCGCCGCCTCCTGCACCACGCGGCGGAAGGCGAGCGTGGGAGAGGCCGTGTCGAGCGGGGTGGTGAAGGCGCGCTTCAGGTCGGCCAGGAAGCGGTCGACGCGGCGCTTGAGGCTCTCCACGTCGGCGCCGGCGGCGGAGACGGTGGCGGCGGTCGCGTCGTCGTGGAGGAGCGCGAAGAGCAGGTGCTCCAGCCCGGCATAGGCGTGGCCCCGCCGGGCCGCCTCCAGCACGGCCAGGTGCAGGCTGATCTCGAGCTCGGGACGAAGCGCGGGCGTCGACATGGACAGCGGTGCGAAAGTGCGAAGGTGCGAGAGTGCGTTACTGCGAAGTCCGTGGCGCTGACGTTACGTCGGCTCCAGATCCCTCGGCCGCCGCCGGAAACCGTCGCGGATTCCGTTCCGGCGCGGCGGCGGCGCTCGGGATGACGTCATCGAGGGCGAGGATCCCCGCGTCCTGCAATACCCGCCGCGGCTACTCGGGCTCCATCGTCAGCAGCAGGGGGTAGCCGGCGTCCTGCGCTTCGGTGGAGACGCGGTCGATGCGGGTCTCGGCCTCGTCGCGGGTGTAGGTGCCGGCCACGCCGACGCCCAAGTGGTGCACCTGCAGCATGATCGCCGCCGCCCCGGTCGGGGTGTGGCCGAAGTGGCGCACCAGGACGTGGACCACGAACTCCATCGTCGTAAAGTCGTCGTTGTGCAGCAGCACGCGGTAGAGCGAAGGCTTGCGCGTCTTCGGGCGCTCGGCCACGGCGACGCCCTCCTCGCCCTCAACACCCGTCTCCCGGTCGCGACCCGGCGGGACGGGGCCTGCGGGCGGACGGGTCTCCGCGGCCGCGTGCGAGACCCTCTCCCGAGCCGCCACTCGTTCGGATCCAGTCATCTTTGGAGCGGTCAAGCGGGGGTGGGATTGCGATGTCTGCACAATCGGGTGTCTGCGGCTCCGTCGGTTCCGCACAGTATAGCCGCTCTCCGCGTGCCGGTGGAAGGGTCCGCACCGCCTGCCGCGCCCGCACTTCAACGGATCGCGGACACGACCAGCGCGGCGATGGAGGCGAGGAGCGCGATGGCGGCGACCGCCAGCAGCAGGGCGAAGCGGCCGCGCCACGCGGCGTCCGCGTGTGCCAGCAGCTCGCGGGCGCCGTCGCGCTGCGTATCCACCGAGGCGATGAGCTGGTCCAGGCGGTGCGCGGTGTCGTCGCGGTGAACGGCGAGGGCGCGGACGTCGTCCTGGCGCGCGCCGTCCAGGCGGCGGAGGGTCTCGGGGATGGTGACCAGCGTGTCTTCCACCTCCACCAGCCGCGCGGCGAGGGCGGAGAGGTCGTCGCGCAGGTCGTCGCCGGCGGCGGGCTCGGGCGCCGCGCCCCAGGGGAGCGGCGCGCCGGGCTGGGCGCCGAAGAGCGACTGGTCCATCACCCGCTTGGCCGAGAGCACCTCTTCCATCGCCCGCTCGAAGTGGTGCTGCGCGATCTTCTTCTCCGCGTCGGGGCCGGGCTCGGCGACGGCGGCCTGGGCGGCCTTCAGCACCGCGTTCTTGATGTCGCCGCCGCTGCCGGCGTAGCGCTGGGCCAGCGCCTGGAAGTCCACGTCTTCGGCGAGCGGCGTCTTCCGCGCGTGGAGCTGCGAGCGCCAGATCTTCTCGCGCTCCTCCGGGCCCGGCATCTCGAAGAGGATATGCGTGCGGATGCGGCGCTCGAAGGCCGGGTCGAAGTTCGCGGCCAGGTTGGTGGCGAAGATCACCACCCCGGCGAACGCCTCGACCTCGCGCAGCAGCACGTTGACCACGGAGTTGGCTTCGCGCTGGTACCCCTGGTCCATCTGCGTGAAGCGCCGCGAGGCGATGGCGTCGGCCTCGTCGAAGAAGAGCACGGCCTCCTGCTCGCCCGCCACCTTGAACACGGCCGACACGTTCTTCCCCGTCGCGCCCGCCCACTGGCTCTCCAGCTCGGAGTAGCGCACCACCATCAGCGGCTTCCCCAGCGCGTGGGCGATCGCCTCGGCGCACACCGTCTTCCCGGTCCCCGGCGGCCCGGCGAAGTTGAAGGCGAGGCCGAGCCCGGTCTCGTGCCGCTCCCCCAGCCCCCACTCGTTGAAGAGCAGGTCGTGCTTGCCGATCTGAGCCAGCGCCTGGTCGAGCTGGCGCCGGGTGGAGGGCGGGAGGATGACGTCAGCGAAGGTCCGCCGCGGCACGGACGACTCCACCATCCCGCCGCGCTCCGGCTCGGGGCCGAAGATGAGCTCACGCCAGCCGTTGGCCATCGAGATCCAGTGCAAAGGTGCGAAAGTGTGCGAAAGCGACAGATCACGTATACCCCGAAGCCGGCCAAAGCGCCTCGACGTCATCCTCACGGATCCATGCGGCAGCCTCCGAAAGCCCTCGTGACGTCATCTTGAGGGCGGCCATGCGTCGTCCCCGGACGCGACGCTGCGTGCAGCCCGAAGGATCTGCAGCCGCGGGTGCAGTACCGCCGGTGTATCGCATCGGTGGCTAAAGATCCTTCGGCCTGCGGAGATCAGCGCAGGCAGAGCAAGGAGCGGCCGGGCCTCAGGATGACGTCTAAAGCCTTAAGCGCCCTCATCGTACATGATCTCAGGGAGCCCCATGGCGGCTCGAGATGACGTCGTCGGCCGAGACCCGGCCGTAACTCACCGGGCCGCGAGCGCCGCCTCGGGCTCGGCGGGCTCGGCGTAGCCTTTGAGCGCGTCGCCGTACTCGGCGAAGAGGGCGGGCGGCGCGGGCCCGGGCTTTGCCTCCACCATCGACTGCAGCATCAGCGCGTTGGCGACGGCCTTGCCGCGGTAGTGGTTGTTGGTGACCACGAACACGTCCTCCGTCGCCGGCTCCTCCGCCAGCTCCTTCGTCCGCTCGGCCCAGGGCTTCAGCTCCTTCGGGGGATACAGATAGTCGTAACGCGCGTCGCGGCCGGCGTTCTCGCGGAACCAGTCCTTGTAGTTGCGGCCGTGGACGCGCACGTAGCCCACGTGCGAGGTGGCGACCGCGCTCGGCTCGATGGAGTTGCTGAACAGCGGCTGGTCGATGTTCACGAACCCGATCCCGTGCTCCATCAGCTCCTCGAAGAAGTCGGGGACGTTCCAGCTCGCGTGCCGTACCTCGAGCACCAGCGGGTACGCCCGGAAGGTTCGCACCACGTCCGCCAGCCACTCGCGGTTCTCCTCCGTCCGCCGGAACGACCAGGGGAACTGCAGCAGCAGCGCGCCCAGCCTGCCGCCCTCCAGCATCGGGTCCATCCCGGCGCGGACCTCCGCGACCTCGTCCTGCGTCCAGGCGGTCTTCCGCTGATGGGTGAAGCGCTGGTAGAGCTTGGCGGTGAAGCGGAAGTCGGGGTTGTGCTCCACCCGCCGCATCCAGCTCTCGACGGTGGTGAGGCGCGCCGGGCCGTAGAAGGTGGAGTTGATCTCCACCGTGTCGAAATAGTGCGCGAGGTAGGCGAGCGGGTCGAACTTCTTCGGTTTGGGCGCGGGATAGACGATCCCCTCCCAGTCCTTGTACTGGAATCCGGCCGGCCCGTAGCGGATCATCGCGCGCTCCTTTCCGGCGGCCGAGGGAGCAAGGTCCGGACCGAGGACCATTCCACGCGTCTATCACCGCGAGCAACGCCTCGCAGGGCGTCGTCGGCGCGGCGGACATCGTGCGCCTGACGCCGCAGGGCCTTCCCGCAGGGTGCGGGAACGCACTGGAGCACGCGTACGCTGGCTCCGCATGTCGGTCTTCGTGCGGAGAGCCGAAGGTGCGCCCGAAGTTTACTCCGCACGGCCCGCGACGTGCTGGCGAGGTGCCCGGCCGACCTGTCGCTGAACCAGTGGATGGCGTTCACGCCCCGCGAGCTGGTGCGCACGCACCTGAACCTCGACGACGCCACCCTCGGCGCGCTGCGCAAGGACAAGCCGGTCATCACCGGGAGAGGCGGATGAGCGACCGACTGCAGGGCAAGGTAGCCGTGGTCACCGGCGCGGCGCGCGGCATCGGGCGGGCCGCGGCCGTGGCGATGGCGCGTGCCGGCGCCGACGTGGCGGGCATCGACCTCTGCGCCGTGGTGGACCCCCACTCCGGGGTGGTGCCCGCGACCCCCGGCGACCTGCTGGAGACCGGCCGCCAGGTGACGGCGGCCAGCCGCCGGTGGCTGGGCATCGTCGGCGACCAGCGCGACCTCGGCGCGCTGCGCGACGCGGCGGCACGTACCGCCGGGGAGCTCGGCGGCATCGACATCCTGTTCGCGAACGCGGGGATCCAGGCGTTCCAGCCCCTGCTGGAGATGGACGACGCCCACTGGCGGACGCAGATCGAGGTCAACCTGACGGGCTCCGCGAACGCGATCCGGGCCTTCGCCCCTCACCTCGTGCGGCGCGGCGGTGGGCGCATCATCGTGACCACCTCCACGCAGGGGAGGCACGGCACCCTCGACGGGGCCGCCTACTCGGCCTCCAAGTGGGGGATCATCGGGCTGGTGAAGTCGGCCGCGCTGGAGCTCGCGCCCCACGGGATCACGGTCAACGCGCTGGTGCCCGGACTGGTGGACACGCCCCTCACGCGTCACCCGGAGCGCTATGCGCAGGTGCTCGTCGCCGCGGGGAAGAAGCCTTCCGGGTCACCCGCCGACGAGGACGCGGCTCGGCAGATCCTCGCCGCCGCCTCGCCGTTCGGCGTGCCCTGGATCGCGCCGGAAGAGGTCGCGCCGGTGGTGGTGTTCCTCGCGTCGGACGAGGCGGGAAGGGTGTCGGGCGCCACCTACGACGTCACGGCCGGCGACAGCGCACACTACACGGCGTGAGAGCTGCGCGCGCCCGGCCCGGCGAGTGCAATCGAGAGTCGAACCGGCTGCGCGGACACGCTCGCACGGGCGCGATCGGCTGCCGGGAGCCGGGGCGCGTGACGCGGATCACACCTTACCGGGGAGGGGAGATGATGGACGTCGGATTCATCGGCCTGGGCACCATGGGCTCCCGCATCGCCGAGAACCTGGTGCGGGCGGGGCACACGGTGCGGGTATGGAATCGCTCGCGCCCGCCGGTCGATGCGCTCGCGCGCCTCGGCGCACGACCCGTCGCCACCGCCCGCGAGGCGTTCAGCGGCGACGCCGTGCTCTCGATGCTCGCCGACGACGACGCGGTGCACGCGGTGATCGACGGCCTGCTGGACGGAGCTCCGCGAGGGCTGGTGCACGTGAACCTCGCCACCATCTCCGTCGCGCTGGCCCGCGAGCTCGCCGCGGCGCACCGGGCCCGAGGGCTGGCGTACGTGGCCGCCACGGTCTTCGGCCGACCCGACGTGGCAGCCGCGGGAAAGCTCACCCTGGTCGTGGCCGGCGAGCCCGATGCCGTCGCCCGGGTCGAGCCGCTGCTGGGCGTGATCGGCCAGCGCACTTGGCCGCTGGGGGTGCAGCCGGAGCGGGCGAACGTGGTGAAGCTCGCCGGCAACTTCATGCTCGGCGCGGCGGTGGAAGCGATGGCCGAGGCCTCGGCGATGGCCTCGCGGCACGGAATCGCCCCGGCCGACCTGCTCGACGTGCTCACCAACGGCGTATTCACCGCGCCCTCGTACCAGATCTACGGCGCGGCGATCGCCGAGCAGCGCTACGAGCCACCGGGCTTCCGGCTCTCGCTCCTGCTGAAGGACCTGCGGCTCGCGCTCGCCGCGGCCGACGCCGCCGGCGCACCCATGCCCCTGGCCGACGTGGTGCACGCGAGCCTGCTGGAGGCGGCCGCCCACGGCGACGGCGACCGCGACCTCGCTGCGCTGGCCCGGGTGGCGATGCGCCGCACAGGCGCGGAGCAGGCCGCGGAGGCGACCTGAGCCGTGCAGCCGAACGAGCGCGCGAGCCGGGAGACCCTGCCAAGCGCACCCCGTTTCAGCGTCGACTCATGGGGCAAGGAGGAGGGAGGATGCGGAGCTTCGACAGCCTGTCGGAGAAGGAGATCCTCGCGCTGGCGATCTCGCTGGAGGAGGAGGACGAGCGCATCTACGCGGACTACGCGGAGGGGTTGCGCGCGCGCTTCTCGGCCTCGGCCGCGGTGTTCGACGGCATGCGCGAGGAGGAATCGTCGCACCGCTCGCGCCTGCTGGAGCTCTATCGGCGCCGCTTCGGCGACCACATCCCGCTCATCCGCCGCCAGGACGTACGGGGCTTCGTGCACCGCCGGCCCACGTGGCTGGTGCAGCCGCTCGGCCTCGACGCGGTGCGCGGGCAGGCGGCCGCGATGGAGGTCGAGAGCCGGCGCTTCTACGAGCGCGCGGCCGCCCGCTCGCCCGACGTGGGAACGCGGCAGCTGCTCGACGACCTCGCGCAGGAGGAGCGCTCGCACGAGCGCCGGGCCGAAAGCCTGGAGGCCGAGCGCCTCCCCGCCGACGCCAGGCGGGAGGAGGACGAGGCGCGGCGGCGCCTGTTCGTGCTGCAGGTGGTGCAGCCCGGCCTGGCCGGGCTCATGGACGGCTCCGTTTCGACGCTCGCCCCGGTGTTCGCGGCCGCCCTGGCGACGCAGCGCAGCCACGACGCGCTCATCGTGGGCCTCGCGGCGTCGCTCGGCGCCGGGATCAGCATGGGGTTCGCCGAGGCGCTGTCCGACGACGGCACGCTCACCGGCCGCGGACATCCCTGGGTGCGGGGGCTGGTCTGCGGGTTGATGACCGCCCTGGGAGGCGTGGGGCACACGCTGCCCTTCCTCTCCGCCAACTTCCGGGTCGCGATGGCCATCGCGGTGGCGGTGGTGGCCGTCGAGCTGGCGGCGATCTCCTGGATCCGCCATCGCTACATGGACACCCCCTGGTTCTCGGCCGCGCTCCAGGTGGGGGTGGGCGGCGCGCTGGTGTTCGCGACCGGCGTGCTGCTCGGGAGCACCTGAGCGCGGCGCACCGCTCCCCGCGCCGCCCGGCGCGGCGGCGGATCGCGGTTACCGCGGCGGCGGGAGCGGACCTTCCTGCCCCGGGCGGCGCGGGCGATGGGCCTCGATCCAGGCGCGGGCGCGGGCCGCCTGCTCGTCGTCCATCACCTCGTAGGCGTGGCCCAGGGCGTTCTGGTTGTTCTCCTCGATCTGCTGCATGACCTCCCGTGCCTTGCCCGGGTCGCCACCGCGCCCCTGGCCCCCGCCGCGACGTCCACCGCCCATCCCACCGCCCATCCCGCCGCCCATTCCGCGACGTCCACCGCCCATCCCGCTCCCGCCCCCGCGTCCGCCGCCCCCGCCGCCGGGCGCCTGCGGAAGCTGCTTCACCAGCGCGTCGTTCTGCGTGCGGAGGTCTGCCTCCAGCGTTCGCAGCCGTTCCAGCTGCAGATCGTTCAGCCCCAGCGAATCGCGCGCCTCGATCAGCAGCGAAACCGGGTTCGGAAAGCGCCGCTCCATGGCCTCGCGCCGCTGCGGCGCCGGAGGCCCGGCGGCGTCGGCGGCCGGGCCGCGGGTGGCGCACGCAGCCAGCGCGGTGCACGCGGTGACGAGTACCAGCGAACGTGTCATCGAGAGAATCTCTGCGGGTGTGAGCGTCGGCGCAGCGGATTTCGCGGCGCCTTCCCTGTAGACACTTACCCCCGCGCCGACATTCCGGCAGAAACGTTAGCGTTTGCTTATCCCAGAGATGCGGATCGGGGCGATGACGACTCCCATCCGAGCTGCGCCCGCAGGCATCAACGCGAGGCGGCGACGCGCAGCCCGAGCGCCAGCGCATTCCGCCGGCCTGCGACACCGCCCGGATGGATGACGTATTGCGCGTCGGGCTGCAGGCTCAGCCAGGAGCCGAGCTGGGCGGCGTACGTCAGCTCCACAGTGGTCTCGCCGCCGGGGCCCGCTGCGTCCGTCGCCGCGGCGAAGTGCGAGCCGTTCCGCGCCGCGGCGACCGCCAGCCCCAGCGCATCCAGCGGCCGCCCGGCGATGGGCGCGGCCAGCGTCAACCCGCCGCCGGCGTAGGCCGCGACCTGGTTCACCCGCCCGTCGCCGAGGCCGAGCTGCAGGAAGGCGGTGAGCGTGCCAGGGCCTCCGTCCTTCGCCGCCCACAGCGTACGGTCGGCGATGAGGTAGGCGCCGCGGCTCCCGCGATGCGGCACGGGCGCGCCGCTGGGGAGGGTGGCCGAAAGGTCGGGGAAGCGCGCCGTGTAGTACCATCCACCCACCGCGAGCTTGGCGGCGTATGGGCGCGTGGATCCCCGGCCGATGGCGAAGCGCCGATGCCGCGGCATCCCCGCCGTGTCCGGCCGCGCGACGACCGCCAGCTCGCCCACCAGCAGCGCGCCGTCTCCCCGCGCGAAGAGGCGGACCCCTCCGCCTGGGCGATCGACGGGGACGCCGTCGAGGACGGCCGCGCGCACGACGACGTTGGCGGACGGCTTGACGTCCACGCGCGAACCGGCGGCGGTGTTGGGGTAGATGGACGGCCCGGCGGCGCCGCTCTGCGCGAACTCCGGGCCGATCCCGAACGAGCTGTTGAGGAAGAGCGCCCCCGACTGCAGGCGGTAGAACTCGGTGTTGAGGTCGTAGCGCCCGGCCAGCCACGAAACCCGGCCGGCGAGGAGGTTCTGCTGCAGCCACGCCTCCTCGAGCCGCACCGCCGGCGGCGCCTGCAGGTTGCTGACGCCCTGCACGTCGCCGACGAGCCCGCTCGGCGCGCCGCCGTGCGTGCCGAGCACGAAGACGAAGAGGCTGGCGCCGTGCCACCCGGCGAGCGGTTCGAGCTGAAGCGTCGCCTGCGCACCGGCCGCGCCCGCGAAGGCGGCGCCGCGCCGCACACCGCCGGCGGCGTTCCCCACCAGCTCCCCGCCGTAGGAGAAGGTGACCGCGAGCGGCCTCACGCCTCCGTCCCCCGCGGCCGTCTGCCCGCGGAGCGGCGCAGCGCGGCCGGCGACCGCCGCCACCACGCCGAGCATGCCGATCCGGAGCCGCGTCCCCGGCTTCAT
>DASYJZ010000047.1:0-3562 GCA_035995965.1 Longimicrobium sp.
ATTTCATGGGTACCTCGCGGCAAGGTGTGGCTGGCGGCGCGACGGGTGGTTGTCGCGCCTGGTCGACGATACCGCCAGCCGTTTCCGCGCGGAGCAAACATGTGATGAGCGACCGCGGGTGCGTGACGAGACGCATGCCGCCCGCGATCAGGGCAGCGTGGATTGCGGATCGCTCCGGAGGGTTGGCGACGGGTTGGAGACCCGCCGCTGGAACGGCACACGGTCCGCCCCCTGCGCCACCCGACCGGTGCGACGCCCGACATCTCACCTGGCGCTGTCACGATCTCTCCCCCTGGTCTGCTCCCCATTACGAATCCCACCAGCACACGTTCACGTCGGGGGCGGTAGCGGCCGAGTGCCGCCCGGCCAGGCCCGCGTCTGCCCCGCATCGCGGTGACTCGAACCACGGGGAGGTCGAGGAATGACCAGGCGGAAGAGGGAAAGGCGCTGCGGATCGGCGCAGCCGGAGACCATCCCGGACATCCCTTCGCCGCGAAGGACGTCCGACACCCGGCGGCTGTGGCGATGCGCCGCGCACCTGCCGGCGGCCGCAGCCGGCGTGCTCGTCCTGGGGGCCGCTGGACCGGGGCCGGCCGCATCGCCCTTCCCGTTCCGCGGCGGGGAGATGTGCGTGTACCGCGCCAGCGGCGGGACGGCGCTGTCGGGAAGCGGCACGCTGGGCGTGGACGGGCCCGGCGAGCTGCGGGGGCGCGAGGCCTACCTCCTGCGCTTCGACTTCACCGGGCGGGTGGGGCCCGTGCACCTGGAGAGCCACTCCCGCTCCTGGCTGGACCCCTCCGACACCGCCTCGCTCCGCTTCACCAAGGTGGAGACCGCGCCGCTGGTCACGCACCGCCAGGAGGTGTGGATGGACGGCGGGAAGCGGCGCTGGACCGGGATGAACGGCGCCGGCGGCGCCATGCTCACCGGCGACCCGCTGGACGACCTGTCCCTCGTCTACTACCTCCGCACGCTGAAGCTGGGGGATGGAGACAGCCTGTCCGTCGCGCGGCACTACAACGCCGCCCGCGACCCGGTCACCATACGGGTGCTGGGCCGGGGCGAGCTGCGCGTGCAGGCCGGACTGTTCCGCGCGGTGGAGGTGGAGATGCGCCTGCGCAACCCGAGCCGCGGCGGCGGCCAGGAGGTGAGCCGCATCCACTTCACCGACGACGCCCGGCGCCTTCCCCTGCGCCTGGAATCGAAGATCCCGCTGGCCGGAAACGTGGTCCTGGAGCTGCAGGCACTCTCCCGCACCTGTGGCGTCGTGGCGGAATAGCCGGGCGCCGGCTCCGCGGCAGTCGTGGCGCGGGCCGCGGGCGGGAGAGCCGGATGGGTGTGGAACGGGGAGCCATGGGTCACCTCGCGCGCCGGCCGGTCATGCGGACGCGGACCTCCGCGGGCTGATCGGCGGTGAGCCGGGTCCCGGCGGGAAGCACCACCTCCGTCCGCACGTCCTGGTCGCGACGCAGCCTGGCGAGGTCCACCGGCACGGTGAAGAGCTCCCTGGGCTGGCTCTCCCCCGGCGGGAAGAGGACCTGGAGCGCCGCCGGGTGCGCACTGAGCAGCAGCGAGTCCGCCACGGGCGCGGTGGTGCGGATCCGCACCGGCAGCGTCGCCGCCACCAGCCGGTGGGCGACCACGTCCACGTAGCGCGGCTCGGCGGCCACGAAGCGGATTCCGGGCGGCAGGTACGCGCTCCCGTCGGCGATCGGGACCCGGTTGAGCCCGGGCCGCGGCCACGCCAGGTCGATGCCCACCATGAGGGCGGCGGGGTTCAGCTGGCTCATGGCCCGCGGCGACCCGGAGACGGTGAGCACGGCGGTGGGCACAGTGTCGTTGTCCAGCGCCCACCCCGCCGGGAAGTTGCGGACCTCCACGGGCACGCTGAAGCTGCGGTCGACCGTGTCGCCGCTGTAGGAGAAGAGGAGCCAGGCGATGCACGCGACTGCCAGCGCGGCTCCGGCCGACTCCACCCACCGCCGCCCGCCCGACGCCGCGCGCCCGGCGGACCTCCCGTAGTGGGCCGTCCAGAACGCCTCGAGGAGCGGGGCGAGCGCGGCGGCTGACGGGAGCTCGGTGAGCGCCCCGTCCCGGGCCACGCTCACCGCCCCGCGCTCTTCCGACACCACGATCACGAAGGCGTCGCGCGCCTCGGCCAGGCCGAGCGCGGCGGCGTGCCGGGTGCCGCCGAAGCGGCTGACCGCGGGGATGGTCCGCGCCAGCGGAAGGTGGACGGCGAACCGGGTGATCCGGTCGCCCTCCACCAGGACGGCGCCGTCGTGCCCGTCGCTCGAGGGGTCGAAGATGCTCTGCAGCAGCGGACGGCTGATCCGCCCGTCGAGCTCCACCCCGCCGCTCACGAACGCGCCCCAGGGATCGCTGCCGCGAACGGCCACGAGCGCGCCGGTGCGGCGTTCCGCCAGCGCCGCGATGGTGGAGACGAGCAGCTCCACCGGCGAGTGCACCGGCGCCGGCGAGCGCGGGAACTCCCAGGTGAGCAGGCGGTCCAGCAGCCGGCGCAGGTCGCTCTGGAAGACGATCACCACCGTGACCACCAGCACCAGCACGAGCCCCCGCAGCAGCCGGGTCGTGAGGTACAGCCCGAGGCGGTCGGCCAGCAGGTAGAGCAGGCCGAACGCGACCGCGAACCCCCACGCCCGCCGCGCGGCCCGCCCGGACCCGGTCCGCCGGAGCCAGCCGATCAGCCCGAAGAGCACCGTCGCCAGCAGCAGCACGTCGGCCGCGTCGGCGGGGTGGACGGCCCGGAGCAGGCCGCGTACGCCGGAAACGGCGGCCTGTGCCAGGAGGATGCTCATGTCGGCCGATCCTCGGTAAGCGGTCCCCATCTACCCGCCGCGGACATCCGCACCCCGCCGATCCGCCGCTGACTCGCTCCCGGCCGCGCGGAGACCCCGGCCGTGGCGGCCGGGGTCTCCGGGCGTCAGTACGTCAGCTCCACCTTGTCCACGTCGTCCAGGAGCGCCTGCGACAGCGTCGCCAGCCGGCGGCCATCGCGGAGGGCGACGGCCTGCTCCATCTGGCCCAGCTCGCCGCTGATCTTCCGGTCCAGGCCGGGGTCGCGGCCCTTCACGTGGTTCTGCACCGCCGCGTAGGTATGGCGGCACTCGGTGACGGCGGCGGCGGCCGCGTCCCAGCGGCCCTGCTCGGCGGCGTAGAGCGCGTCGCGCCCCGCCACGTCCATCTCGGCGACCGCGATCGGCACCTTCGAGGGGTACGCCGCCATGACCACGTTGAGCCCGCGGCTGATGCGGTTCGCGGCCGTGAGGGCGTCGGGGCGGCTCTGGCGCGCGATGGCCGCGTTCAGCGAGTCGAGCGCGTCACCGATCGGCGCGAGCTTCTCGGGCGCCGTGCCGAGCGCGGCGAGCTTCTGCTGCGAGGCCGCCAGCCCCCGGGCCTTCGCCTGGGCCGCGGGCCACGCGCCCGCGCTGAGGTCGGTCTGCACGTCCTCGGCCAGGGCCTCGGCCTCGGCGAGCGCGAGCGGCGCCCCGGCCGTTGCCGCGGCGGCGGCGGGCCCGGGGTCTGCCGGCACGACCGCCAC
>DASYJZ010000048.1:0-8062 GCA_035995965.1 Longimicrobium sp.
CGTCAGCAGCACGCGCCGTCCCTGGTCCGCGAGCCAGGCCGCATCCTCCCCCGTCCCCCCACCCAACTCCAGCACCGACGCCCCGGCGGGGAAGGCGCGCAGCAGCTCCCGGCGCACCGCCCGGCGCTGCGCCGCGACGCTCAGCCACGCGCCGAAGCGCTCGTCGAACGCCGGGGCGACGGCGTCGAACGCCGCGGCCGCGGGGGGGAGCGTGGGAAGCTCGGCCACGCTCACGCGGCCGCCTCCGCGAGCTCCGGCGCCCGGTGCGACGGCTCGTCCGCCGCGAGCTCGCTCCAGGTCCGGTCGAGCGCGTCGCGGTCCGCGTCGCGGCGTGCCTCGTCGTGCAGCGCGGTGCGCAGGCGGCGGTAGAACTCGGTGGAGTAGGTGCCGCGGAAGAGCATCGCCAGGTCGTCGGTGTCCGACCAGTTCTGCTTGGCGCCGAGCTGCGCGCGGACCCGCTCGTAGAACTTGGTCCCGGGGAGCGGATAGGCGACGGAGACGCCGATGTCGTCCGGCCGCTCGTCGCGGATCAGGTCGCGGGTGAGCAGCACGTCTTCCCACTGCTCGCCCAGGTAGCCGAGCTGGATGAACCAGCAGGCGCGGATGCCGTGCTCCTTCAGCACCCGTGTGGCGGTGCGGACCTGCTCCACCTTCGTCCCCTTGTCCATCGCGTCGAGGATCTTCTGCGACCCCGACTCCACGCCCAGCCACACCTCTTCGGCGCCGGCGGCGGCCAGGGCGGCGACGGTGGCGGGGCGCATCAGGTTCACCCGCGTCTGCATCATGAACGGCGTGCGCGCGTCTCGGGCGGCGATCTCGTCCGCGAACGCCTGGATCCACTCCGCCGTGAGCCCGAAGATGTCGTCGGCGAACCAGAGGTGGTCGGGCGCCACCGTCTCCTTCAGCCGGCGGATCTCCTCCGCGGCGCTGGCGGCCGAACGCTGGTCGTAGCGCCGCCCGAACTGCGGCTTCGCGCACCAGTTGCAGGCGTACGGGCAGCCGCGCGAGGTGACCACGTTCCAGGAGAGCCGCCCGTGCGCGGCGACCCAGGCGCGGCGGTACGCTTCCGCGTCCACGAGCTCCCAGGCGGGGAAGGGGAGCGCGTCCAGGTCGCGCACGGCGGCGCGCGGGCGGGTGCGGCGAACGGCCCCGTCCGCGCCCGGGAGCGCGAGCCCGGCGACGGCGTCGAGCGGCGCGCCGGGGTCCGCCAGCCACAGCTCCGCCAGCTCGGGGACGCCGCTCTCGGGGTCGCCCAGGAGCACGCAGTCGGCGCCGGCGGCCAGGTAGAGCGCGGGGTGGTCGGTGGCGTCGGAGCCGTTGACCACCACGCGGCAGCCGGCGGCGCGCGCGGCGCGGATCATCTCCAGCGCCGCCTCGCGCATCCGCAGCGTGCACATCTTGGTGAGGAAGTTGAAGCTGTCCTCCACCAGCGCCACCACGCGCGGGCGGGTCAGCCCGAGCATCGTCGCGAACGCCGCCTCGCTCTCCTCCAGCATCGCGTCGAAGACGGTGACCCGGTGCCCCCGGTCGCGCAGCACCGACGCGGTGATCAGCGTGGCGAGGGGGGAGTAGGGCCGCATCTTCTCCGCCTGCTTCGCGTCGAGGCGGAGGAAGTAGGAGTGGGCGACCAGGATCTCGAAGCTGTGGGGCACCGATCTCTCCGTCTCGGGCGGAAGGCGCGGCGGCGTAGGGCCGGGCGCAATCCGCGAAGTGCGTGGGGGCTGTCGCGGCGCGGGACAGCCGTGCCGCCGTGCTGACCTGCACCGCTACGCGCGCGTGCGAGCGCGGATCCCTTGCGCGTGGGTAGCGGCTCGCCGGTCTCCCGGGGCAGCGGACATGCCTGGAGGCGGCCGCCGGCGCGGGCTACCCCCCACAACCCCATGTATCCGCAGAGGATGCACGACCCCGCCGCGTCCACGGGAGTCACCGCTCCACCGGGTGGTAGAGGGCGCTCGACACCCGTGACGCGTGCGGGTTGGCCGGGATGTGGGTGAGCTGAGAAAAGGCAATCGCCGGGCCGCCTAAATGGAATGCGGCCAGGCTCAGTTGCAAAGGGCTGGCGCGGGGGGGTGATCGTGCTGGCAGTTTACGCGGGCGCGCTCGACGGGTCGCCGGGAGAGGTTCTGCCGCCGCGCCACTGCCCCACATTTCTCCTGTATTGAGGCATCTAGGTCCCTCTTATGGGACACATCCGCCACTATTTCCGTGTCAGGGCGCCCTCCGGCGGAAAGAGAATCCGCATGTAAACGATTGCGGCGCTTCCGGATGCATCACCAGGGACCGTCAGGGCGCGGCGGTTGCCTTGAGGAGTGCCAGGTCAGGCAACCGGCGCTGCTCAGCCGGACGCCTCGCCATCTTCGCCGCCGGTCTCGGCCGAACACTCACCTGGCCGTACCTCATCCGGCGCATCGCCCGCCACCCCCGCCGGGCTCCACGCCCGTCCCGCCCCCCCGCGGCGGCACCCGTGCCCGAACCGGTCATCGCGACCGGACCGCGGGTCGGGTGCCGACCCCGCGCCTCCGCCGCAGTCGCCGTCCCGATCCGCCCGTCCTACCGACTCTCCCCCCACTCAGCCGCGGGCGAGGATCACCTGCATCACCTCCACGAAGCGATCGATCTCGTCCAGCGTGTTGTAGACGTTCGGGGTGACGCGGATGCCCTCGACGTTCGCCCACTTCGTCGGACTGGTGATGATGCGGTGCTTCGTCCAGAGCTCGTCGTACAGCTTCCCCGCCTCGATCCCCTCCACCTGCATCAGCGCGATCCCGTACGCCTGCCCCGGTTTGAGGCTGGTGTGCAGGCGTACGCGTGGGTTCTGCAGCAGCGCGTTCGCCCAGCGGTCGCGCAGGTAGACGAGCCGCGCGGCCTTGTTGGCGATCCCGATGGTGTTCGTGAACGTCATCGCCTCGGCGACAGCGAGCGCGTTGGCGGCCGGATGCGTGCCGATGTCTTCGAACTTGCGGATGTCGGCCCGCTTCGTCTCGTCGGAAGCCTGGAGCGGCCAGAGGTCGCGTCTGGGCGGCGATCCACACCCTCCACGGAGGAAATCATGAAGGGAGCAGTTCTCTACGGACCGGGTGACGTGCGCCTCGAGGAGCGCGAGGACCCGAGGATCATCGAGCCCACGGACGCGATTCTCCGGATCTCGGCCACCTGCGTGTGCGGGTCCGACCTGTGGCCCTACCGCGGCATCGAGCCGATCACGCAGCCCACGCCGATGGGCCACGAGTACTGCGGCATCGTCGAAGAGGTCGGGAGTGGGGTCCGGAACGTCAGGCCGGGCCAGTTCGTGGTCGGGTCGTTCTTTGCCTCGGACAACACCTGCCCGATCTGCCACGCGGGCTACCAGAGCCGGTGCGTCGACGCCCGGCCCGTGGGCGCGGAGGGGGCGCAGGCGCCGTACCTGCGCGTCCCGCTCGCCGACGGCACCCTGGTGGCGACCCCGGAGCTGCCGGACGCGGAGATGATCCCCAGCCTGCTCGCGGCCTCCGACGTCCTCGGTACGGGCTGGTTCGCGGCCGACGCGGCGGCCGTGGCGCCCGGCAAGACGGTCGCGGTCGTCGGGGACGGCGCCGTCGGGCTGCTCGGGGTTCTCTCCGCGAAGCAGATGGGGGCGGAGCGCATCATCCTGATGAGCCGTCACGAGAACCGGCAGAAGCTTGGCCTGGAGTTCGGCGCCACCGACGTCGTGACCGAGCGCGGCGACGAGGGGGTGGCCCGCGTCAAGGACATGACCGGCGGGCTTGGCGCCCACTCCGTGATCGAGGCGGTGGGCACGCAGGAGTCGATGATGCAGGCGATCCGCTCCACGCGGCCCGGCGGGCACGTCGGCTTCGTCGGCGTCACCCACGACGTCGCGATCCCGGGCCTGGAGTACTTCTTTTCCTCGGTCCACCTGCACGGCGGCCCCGCCCCGGTCCGGCGCTTCCTGCCTGACCTCATCGACCGGATCTGGAAGGGGATGATCAACCCCGGCAAGGTGTTCGACCTGACGCTGCCCCTGGAGCAGGTGGCCGAGGGCTACCGCGCCATGGACGAGCGCCGCGCGATCAAGACCCTGCTCACGGTCTGAGGCGCCAGGCCATGAAGATCCGCATGGTCGTGGAGGGCACGCCGGTCACGGCGACCCTCGACGACAACGAGACAGCGCGGGACTTCGCCGCGCTGCTGCCGCTCGCGCTGACGCTCGAGGACTACGCGGCGACCGAGAAGATCAGCGACCTGCCGCGGCGGCTGTCTACCGCGGGAGCGCCGGCGGGGACGGCCGCGTCGGCCGGAGACGTCGCCTACTACGCGCCCTGGGGAAACATGGCCGTCTTCTACCGGGACTTCCGGTACTCGGAGGGGCTCGTCAGGCTCGGGAAGATCGACGGCGGCCTTGAAGTCCTGCAGCGGCCGGGCTCTCTCCAGGTGCGCATCGAACGCGTCGAGCAGTAGGAGGTACCCTCGTTGACCATGGGGACCGAGGAAGAGCTGCGGCGAGCGCGCTACCCGGCGGACCTTTCCAGCAACGCGATCATCACCTCAATGAAGCGGTCGATCTCCTCCAGCGTGGTGTAGACGTTGGGCGTGACGCGGATGCCCTCGACGTTCGCCCACTTCGTGGGGCTGGTGATGATGCGGTGCTTCGTCCAGAGCTCGTCGTACAGCTTGCCCGCTTCGATCCCCTCGACCTGCACCAGCGCGATGGCGTACGCCTGGCCGGGCTTGAGGCTGGTGTGCAGGCGCACGCGCGGGTTCCGCAGCAGCGCGTTCGCCCAGCGGTCGCGCAGGTAGACGAGCCGCGCAGCCTTGTTCGCGATCCCGATGGCGTTCGTGAACGTCATCGCCTCGGCGACAGCGAGCGCGTTGGCGGCCGGGTGCGTGCCGATGTCCTCGAACTTCCGGATGTCGGCGTGCTTCGTCTCGTCCGAGGCTTGGAGCGGCCACACGTCGGGGATCTTCTCGCGGCGGACGTAGAGCATCCCCGTGCCGTGCGGCGCGAACAACCACTTGTGCAGGCTGGCCGCGTAGTAGTCGCACTCCAGGTCGCCCTGGGTGAAGGGGAACTGCGCGAAGCCGTGCGCGCCGTCGACGATCACAGGGATGCCGTGGCGGCGGCCCATGCGCACCACGTCGCGCACCGGCAGTACCTGCCCGGTGACGAAGCTCACCTGGCTCACCATCATCAGCCGCGTTCTCGGTGTCACCGCGGCCTCGAAGATCCGCACCACCTCGTCCGCGTCTTCCGCCGGCACCGGGAGCGTCACCTGCTTCAGCACGATCCCGTCACGGCGCTCGCGCTGGCGCCAGGTGGAGATCATGTGCGGATAGTCCTGCGTGCTCGTCACCACCTCGTCGCCCGGCCTCAGGTCGAAGCCGAGCTGGCAGATCTGCAGCCCCTCGGTGGCGTTGCGGGTGATGGCGATCTCTTCCGCGTCGCAGCCGAACATCCGCGCCAGACCGTCGCGCACCGTCTCGCGCAGCGGCTCCAGCACGCGCCACATCGTATGGACCGGCGCCTCGTTGCTGAAGTCGAGGTGCCGCTTCATCGCCTCCTGCACCAGCGCGGGCGAGGGGCTGACGCCCGCGTTGTTCAGGTTGATGATGGCGCGGTTGACGGTGAACGCCTGCTGCACCGGCGCCCAGAAGCGCTCGTCGCGCGCGATCTCCTCGGGCCCGCCGGTGAAGCGCGCCAGCTCTTCGCCCAACTCGCGCAGCTCCCCCGCGCCGCCGGCCGCCAGCCAAGCGGCCGGCGCCGTGCGCGCGGCGGTCGAGAGGAAGTCGCGGCGGGTGAAGGGCATGCGGCGACCTCGATGTAGGTGCCGGGAGGTTCGGGAGGATGGGCGAACAATGCGGCGCGCGTGCGCGGGCCGCCAGAGCGGGTGCGTGGAGAGGAATCGCCGCGCGGCCGCGAGTCGCGTGTGAGGAGCCGGCGGCGGCTCATGCCGAGGGGCCACGAGGGGGGCCGCGAGGGGGAGGGATGGGAACGCGAGAACTACGCGCGTTACGGCATAGAAGAGTTCCACCCCGGGGCCGACGGCTCAGCGCCGGATTGCGCCGCGGATCCAGTGATCGGAACTCCACCGGCCGCGGCATCACGCACGCGTTCCGCGTCTCGACGCGGCGGCTGGCCGAAGAGCCGGGCGTATTCGCGGCTGAACTGGGATGCGCTCGCGTACCCCACCTCGTAGGCGACCGAGTCTGCGCTCGGCGCGCCCGACAGCAGGAGGCGACGAGCCTCCTGCAGCCGCAGCCGCTTCTGGTACTGGATGGGGCTCATCGCGGTGGCCGCCTTGAAGTGGTGGTGCAGCGCCGAAGGGCTCATGTGCACCCGGTTCGCGAGCGCCTCGACCTGCAGCGGTTCTGCGAAGTGCTCTTTGATCCAGGCGATCGCCCCCGAGACCCGGCGCAGGCGGCCGTCTCCGATCGCCATCTGGGCCAGGCGCCCGAACTGCTCGCTCTGCAGCAGACGGTAACCAAGCTCCCGCAGGATGAGCGGCGCCAGCACCGGGACGTCCTCCGGCGCATCGAGGAGCCGCACCAGCCGGAGGAGCCCGTCGAGGAGGGGCGCCCGCACAGGGCTCACGTAGAGCGCCCGACCGTCGTGGTCGTCGCGGGGTGCCGGACGGCTCGTCTCCACGATCAGCGCCGCGAGCTCGCGCGGGTCCACGGTGAGCGTCAGGCAGAGGTACGGCTCGTCCGGGCTCGCCGCGAACACGTTCCCGACGACAGGCAGGTCCACCGAGACCGCGAGGTACTGCGAGCGGTCGTAGACGTAGGTCTCGTCGCCGAGCGTCACCTGCTTTCGGCCCTGGACCACCACGTACACCGCCGGGTCCTGGAGGACGTGCGCCGGCTCGGTCGGATGGGAATATCGATACAGCTTCAACCACGGGATCGCCGTCTCGTGCATCCCGTCACGGCCCGTCCGGCGCTCGAGAAGCCGCACCAGCTCACCCTGCAGCGCCTCCACGCGGATCGCGTCTGGATCGCGTTCCGCGGCCGGGCCGGATCCACTGGGATTGAATGTCATCGCTGCGCTTCCCGGCTGGGTACACGATCTGCCCGATCGTTCGGACGATAAGTCATCTTCTGAAGTGCTTCCAGAGGCGTGGAGGAATAGGCAAGCATCGTCCACGATTGGGCAGGGCCGCACAGGCGGAGACGACTACCTTTCTCCACGCGGCAGATACGCGAGAGCAGCGTACCGGGTTCTGCACATTCAGAGAAGGAGCACATCACCATGAAGCACATCTCGATCGGTGGACTCGACGTCTCCCGCATAGGGCTCGGCGCCATGTCGATGTCCGGCTACTACAACATCGGGGAGGGCAGCGACGCCGAGTCGATTCGCGCCATCCACCGGGCGCTGGACCTGGGCGTCACCCACCTCGACACCGCCGAGATCTACGGCCCCTACGTCAACGAGGAACTGGTCGGCCGGGCCATCAAGGACCGCCGCGACCAGGTTGTGGTGGCGACGAAATTCGGGCTCGTCTCGCACTCCGGCGGCGGTCCCGGCGTCCTCGACAGCAGTCCGGCGAACGTCCGCGCCGCGGTCGAGGGCTCGCTGAAGCGGCTCGGCACCGACCACATCGACCTGTATTACCAGCACCGGGTCGACCCGAACACCCCGATCGAGGAGACTGTCGGCGCTCTGGCCGAGCTGGTCACCGAGGGCAAGGTGCGACACATCGGCCTGTCCGAGGCCGGCCCCGACACGATCCGCCGCGCCCACGCCGTCCACCCGGTCGCCGCGCTGCAGACCGAGTACTCCCTGTGGACCCGTGATCCGGAGGTCGAGTTGCTGCCGCTGCTGCGCGAGCTGGGTATCGGCTTCGTTCCCTACTCGCCGCTCGGCCATGGCTTCCTCACCGGCGACATCCGCTCGCCCGAGCAGCTCTCCGACGACGACTGGCGCAAGACCAACCCGCGCTTCAGCGGAGAGAACTTCCAGCGCAACCTGCGCATCGTCGACGAGGTCGAGGCCGTTGCCGCCGAGGCGGGTGCGACACCGGCACAGATCGCCCTCGCCTGGCTGCTCACCCAGGGCGACGACATCGCCCCCATACCCGGCACC
>DASYJZ010000049.1:0-5933 GCA_035995965.1 Longimicrobium sp.
GCAGAACACGTCCCTGAGACCGAATTCGCCTTGAAGCCAGGCCGAGCACGGAAGGATGCGCTTCTTGTCCAAGGCAATCGCCTCTACCATTTGCACTGCGGCGGCACTGGGCGCGTAGTAGGCCGAGCCGGTCTTGAGAAATGAGACGATCTCGGCGCCACCGTTTCGGGTGCGAGTGACAATCTCGTCCAGCTTGGCGCGATCCATCAGTTGGGAGACCGGGATCCCCGAGACCGTCGTGTACGACACCAGTGGCACCATAGTGTCCCCGTGGCCGCCCAGCACCATCGCCTGGATGTCCTCCACCGACACGTCCATCTCCAGCGCCAGGAAGGAGCGGTAGCGGGCCGTGTCCAGCACGCCGGCCATCCCGATGACGCGCTCGCGGGGGAAGCCGCTGGCCTTCATCGCCACGTAGCACATCACGTCCAGCGGGTTGCTGACCATGATGATGATGGCGTTGGGGCTGACGCGGGCGATGTTCTCGCTGACCTGGCGGACGATGCCGGCGTTGGTGTTGAGCAGGTCGTCGCGGCTCATCCCCGGCTTCCGCGCGATGCCGGCCGTGACGATGTAGATGCCGGAGCCAGTGCTCTCCTCGTAGCCGTTCGTGCCGATGACGCGGCTGTCGAAGCCCTCGATCGGCGCCGACTGCCACTGGTCGAGCCCCTTCCCCTGCGGGATGCCTTCCACGACGTCGATCAGCACCACCTGGCGCGCCAGCTCCTTCTCGGCGACGCGCTGGGCGGCGGTGGCGCCCACGTTCCCCGCCCCTACGACCGTGATCTTATCCATGACCCGTTCTTCAGGTTCGTTTTCGCTCCAGCCCTGGACGCAAAAAAGCGCCCTCGGGGGCGGGGAAGATAGACGGGGCAATCTGGCGTGTCAACGCGTGATCCCGCCGCATTCCGAGCTCTGGATTTCGTCTCACGCAGAGACGCAGAGGAAGCGAGAGGGCTCGCCTGCGGCCTCTCTTCTCCTCTGCGTCTCTGCGTGAAACGGCCGTTTTCAAGTCGCCGCACCGTAGCTCATCGCAGCCCCTGACGGCCTCTCAACAGACTATCAGGTCGCGGCGCCGGCGCGGGGGACCTCCACGAACACGTCCCAGCGGCAGCTCGCGCAGGTCACCTTGTGCGGGTTCCCCATCCTCCCGAGCTCCTTGAACTCCTGCTCCACGCCGCACTTGGGGCAGGGCCCGCGGAGCGACAGCAGGGTTCGGTACTCGCGCGCATGGTTGAAGGCGCGCATCCCCGCCACGAACAGCACGATCAGCACCCACGGGAAGTGCGGGGGGATGAAGACGACCAGGGGGATCAGCAGCAGCAGCGCCAGGTCCTTCATCACGTGCGAACGGCGCCACGCCTTGCTGCGCTCCACCACGCGCGCACGCCCCTCGGCCGCCTTGCCGCCCATGAACACCAGGCGCGCCGGGACCTCGGGGACCGCGGATGCTGCGACCTCTGCCATGCCTTCGTCTGCTCCGTCGGTGGATGCGCCTACTTCGCCTGCGCGACGATGGCCGTCGCGAACGCCACGCCGCCCGCGTCCCACACCAGGTCGAGCAGCGACAGGGTCTCGGCCGGGTCGCGGGCGTCGTGCAGCTCCTTCAGCACGCCGAGGACGGCGCCCGTCCCCGCTCCGATCCGCAGGCTGCTGTCGTGGCTCGCGCCCGCGATGCGCGCGCCGCTCGCAGCCAGGCTGGTGGCGAGGAACGAGGTGAAGAAGTGCTGGAACTTGTCCTCGCCGAAGAAGCGGTCGGCCGGCTTCGGCGCGCCGCCGCGGCCGCCGCCGAGCGAAAGGCAGAGGCAGATCAGGAGCTTGTCCATCGTCATCCTCCGCTGGCCCAGGTACACGCGGCCTCGACCGCGCGCCGCCACCCGGCGAGCGCATCCGCGCGCGCCGCGTCGTCCACCCCGGGCGTGAACACCGCCTCCTCCGGCCGCGCCGCCGCGAACTCCTCGGGCGTGGCCCAGAACCCCGTCGCCAGGCCGGCCAGCCCCGCCGCGCCGCGCGCCGTCATCTCCACCAGCGCCGGGCGGCGCACGGGGACGCCCAGCACGTCGGCCTGGAACTGCATCAGCCAGTCGTTGGCCGCCGCACCCCCGTCCACCCGCAGCTCGGGGAGGCGCACCCCGGCGTCGCCCTCCATCGCCTCGGCCACGTCGTGGGTGGAGAAGGCCATCGCCTCGAGCGCGGCGCGCGCCAGGTGGGCGCGCGTGCTGCCACGGGTGAGGCCGAAGAGCGTGCCCCGCGCCCGCGGCTCCCAGTGCGGCGCGCCCAGCCCGGTGAAGGCGGGGACGAAGTAGACGCCGTCGTTGCTCGCCAGCGAGCGCGCCAGCCCCTCCGTCTCCGCCGCGTCGCCGATGATCCCCAGCCCGTCACGCAGCCACTGTACCGCGGCTCCGGCGATGAACACCGACCCCTCCAGCGCGTACGCCCGCCCGCCCCGCGGCCCGCACGCCGCGGTGGTCAGCATCCCGTGGCGGCTCGGCACCCGCTTCTCGCCCGTGTGCACCAGCAGGAAGGCACCGGTCCCGTAGGTGTTCTTCCCTTCTCCGGGGCTCCAGCAGGCGTGCCCGAAGAGCGCCGCCTGCTGGTCCCCCGCGATCCCGGCCACCGGTGCCTCCCCCTCGAACGCCGCGCCGTCCGTCGATCCGTAGACCTCGCTCGACGTGCGAATCTCCGGGAGCACGGCGGAGGGGATGCCGAACAGGTCCAGGAGCGCCGGGTCCCACGCGTCGTCGTCGAGCGAGTAGAGGAGCGTGCGGCTGGCGTTGGTGCGGTCGGTGAGATGGAGGCGGCCGCCCGTCATCTTCCAGACCAGCCAACTGTCGATGGTGCCCGCCGCCAGCTCCCCCGCCTCCGCCCGCTTCCGCGCGCCTGGGACGTGGTCGAGCAGCCACGCCAGCTTGGTCGCGCTGAAGTACGGGTCGATGACGAGCCCCGTGCGCGCGCGGACGTCGTCCTCGCGTCCTTCCTCCTTCAGCCGGCGGCAGAGATCGGCCGTGCGCCCGTCCTGCCAGACGAGCGCGTGGTGCAGCGGCTCCCCCGTCGCGCGGTCCCAGAGGACGATCGTCTCGCGCTGGTTGGTGATACCGATCCCCCCCAGCGCGTCGACCGTGGTGTGCGCGTGCGCCGCGGCGACCCTGGCGACGCGCTTCGTCACCTCCCAGATCTCGTTGGCGTCGTGCTCCACCCAGCCGGGGCGGGGAAAGTGCTGGGTGAACTCGCTGTACGCCCGCCCGCGCACCTGCCCGTCGCGGTCGATCACCAGGCAGGTGGTGCCCGTCGTCCCCTGGTCGATGGCGAGGATCATCAGCTCGAACCGTTCAGGCTGCGTCCAAGCTCGATTCCGAGCCGGAACAAGTCAATGGGTCCCCATGAGACCTCATGCGCATGGGCGCGGCGCAGGGGAGCATGGATCGGTGTGGGAAATATGCGAGTAAACTCGCGGCTACAAAGGCACGCAGTCCGCCTTCGCGGACTTCAACAGCCAACCTTCGCCGCAGATCCGCGGGCTGATGATGATCTCCTGCAGGCGTATCGCCGCGGGCCACAAGCTCCCACGAGCCTCGACTATCGTGTCCGCGAAGGCGGACTGTGTGCAGTTGTAGCCACGAGTTTACTCGCATATTCCTCACACCACATCCACGGCCAAGCACTCCGGCCGGCGGCGGCTCGTCACCCCTGCTCCAATCGCCCAAACCCGTACCGCCAGCCGAAGCGCTCGATGAGGCCGAGCATGCGGACCACGGGAAGGCCCATCACCGCGAAGTAGTCGCCCTCGATGGACTCTACGATGGCGCTGCCGAAGCCCTGGATGCCGTAGGCGCCGGCCTTGTCCATCGGCTCGCCGGTGGCGACGTACTCCTCGCAGGCGTGGCGGTCGAGCGTGCGGAAGCGGACGCGCACGCGCTCCAGGCCGCTCTCCACCCGTCCGTCCATCGCCACCGCCACGCCGGTGCACACCTCGTGGTCGCGGCCGGAGAGGCGCGTCAGCATCTCCACCGCCTGAGCGCGGTCCCGTGGCTTGCCGAGGACGTCGCCGTCGATCACCACGATGGTGTCGGAGCCCACCACCAGCGCGTGCGGATGGGTGCGCGCGATGGTCCCGGCCTTCTCGCGCGAGAGGCGCTCGGCGTGCTCCGGCGGGGTCTCGCCGGGACGGTAGCTCTCGTCGATGTCGGCGGGCTGCACGTCGAAGTCGAGCCCCAGGCGCGCGATCAGTTCCGCGCGGCGGGGGGACTGCGAGGCGAGGACGATGGGCGGAGGTGTGTTCGAGTCGGTCATCTACCGTTCGAGGATCAGCGTCACGGGGCCGTCGTTGACCAGCTCCACGTCCATCATCGCGCCGAACTCGCCAGTCGCTACGGGGCGGCCGGTGGCGCGCAGCAGCGCGACGAGGCGCTCGTACAGCGGGATCGCCACCTCCGGCCGCGCCGCGTCGATGAAGCTCGGCCGGTTCCCCTTGCGTGCGTCGCCATAGAGCGTGAACTGCGACACGACCAGGATCGCGCCGTCCGCATCCTCCACCGAACGGTTCATCTTCCCCTCGTCGTCGGGGAAGATGCGGAGCTGCACGACCTTCTTCGCCATCCACGCCAGCGCCTCGTCCGTGTCGCCGCCGGTGAAGCCGACGAGCAGCAGCAGCCCGCGCCCGATCTCGCCGGTGACGCGGCCTTCGACGGTCACGCGGGCGCGGGAGACCCGCTGGAGGACGATGCGCATGGCGGGGAAGAATACGGACGAGCCGGGTGGATGCAAGCAACTGAGGCCTCCGAGTGAGGCTGAGGCTAGTCGCTGGCGTCAGCCGATCTCGACGGTGAACGCGGGATCGAACGCGCCGGTGTTCTCGCCGGGGTAGCCGCGCTGGTTGGAGACGACGCGCGTGCCGCCGAGCTCGTAGTCGCAGCAGAAGTGGGTGTGGCCGTGGATCCAGAGCACGGCGCGGCCGTCCATCATCCACTCCAGGTCGCTGGCGAACGCCGCCGTGACGGGATCGCGCCGATGCACCGGGTTCACGGAGCGCAGGCTCGGCGCGGCATGGGTGACGATCACCGTCGGCCCGGCGAAGGGCGTGTCCAGCCGCTCGCCGAGCCAGCGGAGGCTGCGGTGGTGCATCGCCATCACGTCGTTCGGCGAGAGGCGGCGATAACCCGGCTCCACGCGAATCCGCCGGAAGTCGTTCATCACCCCCTGCGCCGCGGCGGCAGAGGCGGCGCGCTCGCCGAAAAGCTCGAAGTCCGTCCACAGGGTGCAGCCGAGGAAGCGCACGCCGCCGAGCACCACCTCGCGATTCTCCAGGAATCGCACCGGCGAGCCCTCCGCCGCCTCCTCCAGCGTCCGGAGGTGCCGGAGGATGGCCTCGCCGTAGAACTCGTGATTTCCGGCGACGTACAGCACCGGCCGCCCCCGCGCCCACTTCTTCGCCAACTCGATCCCGCGCACCCCCACGTCCACGTCGCCGGCCAGCACCAGCACGTCCGCGTCCGTCTCGGCCGGATCGAACGCGCCGAAACCGGCGTGGAGATCGCTTACGACCTGCAGCTTCATCGGCGGCTCCGCCGCGTCCCGCGCTCATTCGCCACGCGCTTCCCCCTTCGATCTGGATTGTGGTGAGTGCCGAACCGCTCCAGTTCCAGCGCGGCCGGATGATACACAAAGCCCCGGCCGCCGGAAACACCGGCGGCCGGGGCGGACCTCGTCGGACGGACGATACGGGCAGGCTGTCCCTGTCCCCTATCCCCTGCGGTTACTGCCTGCACTGCCCGTGCGGATCGGGCTTCGGCTGGTCGACCACCAGCCGGTCCGGGCGGTTCGCCACGTTGAGCGCGATGTCGGCCACCAGGCTGGAGACGCTCGCCAGCTTCTGGTAGTCGATGTACTGCGGCTCGTCGCTCACCTGGTGGTAGTCCTCGTGCAGCCCGGTGGTG
>DASYJZ010000050.1:0-10345 GCA_035995965.1 Longimicrobium sp.
ATGCTGGACCACGCGCGGCGCCAGTCCTGATGCTGGTGCTCGGGATCTCCTGCCACTACCACGACGCGGCCGCCGCGCTCCTGCGTGACGGGGTGGTCGTGGCCGCGGCCGAGGAGGAGCGCTTCTCCCGCCGCAAGCACGACGCCCGCTTCCCCCGCCAGGCGATCGAGTTCTGCCTGCGCCAGGCCGGGGCCGCGCCCGCCGAGGTGGACTACGCCGTCTTCTACGAGAAGCCGCTGCTCAAGTTCGAGCGCATCCTGCTCACCGCGCTGCGCACCTTCCCCCGCTCCTGGCGCGGCTTCGGCGAGTTCGCGCTGGGGTGGATGGAGGAGAAGCTCTGGATCCGCGCCACCATCCAGGAGTCGCTCGGCATCCCCGCCGACCGGGTGCTCTTCGTGGACCACCACCTCTCGCACGCCGCCAGCGCCTTCTTCTGCTCCCCCTTCGACCGCGCCGCCGTGCTCACCGTCGACGGCGTCGGCGAGTGGACGACCACCGCGCTCGGCTCCGCGTCGTCGCCCGCGGACGGGGCCGCGAGCGAGCTCCGGCTGGAGCGCGAGGCGCGCTTCCCGCACTCGCTGGGGCTGCTCTACTCCGCCTTCACCGCCTTCCTCGGCTTCGAGGTGAACGAGGGCGAGTACAAGGTGATGGGGATGGCGTCCTATGGCACGCCGCGCTACGAGGACCGGGTGCGCAAGTTGGTGCGGGTGGAGGAGGACGGCAGCTTCGCGCTGGAGCTGCGCTACTTCTCTTTCCACCACTCCGCCGAGCGGGCGTACAGCCGCGCGTTCGTCTCGCTCTTCGGCCCGCCGCGCGACCCGCGCGAGCCGTTCGACGTCGCCGGCGCGGGTCCGGCGGCCGAGCGCAGCCGCCACTACGCCGACGTGGCCGCGAGCGTGCAGCGGGTGGTGGAAGACGCGCTGCTGAAGGCCGCGCGCGAGCTGCGGCGGAGCACCGGCCTCACCCGGCTCTGCATGGCCGGCGGCGTGGCGCTGAACGGCGTCGCCAACGGGCGGATCGTGCGCGAGGGCGGCTTCGACGAGGTGTGGATCCAGCCCGCCGCCGGCGACTCGGGCGGCGCGCTCGGCGCGGCGCTCTACGCCTGGCACGTGGTGCTGGGCCAGCCGCGGCAGTACGTGATGGAGCACGCCTACCTGGGCGCCGAGCACTCGGAGGGCGAGGCGGTGGACGCCATGCGCGCCGCCGGCCTGCGCCCGGAGGTGGTGGACGACGAGGAGGCGCTCGTCGATCGCGCCGCCCAGGCGCTGCTGGACGGCGAGGTGATCGGGTGGGCGCAGGGGCGGTTCGAATGGGGGCCGCGCGCGCTCGGCAACCGCAGCATCCTGGCGGACCCCCGCCGCGCGTCGATGAAGGAGGTGGTGAACGCGCGCATCAAGTTCCGCGAGCCGTTCCGCCCCTTCGCCCCCGCGGTGCTGGAGGAGCGCGCGGCGGAGCTGTTCGACCTGCGCGAGCCCGAGCGGCAGCACCCCGCGCGCTTCATGCTGATGGTGGTCCCCTGGCTCGAGGGCGCGGCGGAGCGCGCGCCGGCCGTGGACCACGTGGGCACCGCGCGGCTGCAGACCGTCCGCCGCGAGTGGAACCCGCGCTACCGGGCGCTGATCGAGCGCTTCGACGCCGCGTCCGGCGTGCCGGTGCTGCTGAACACCAGCTTCAACCTGCGCGGCGAGCCGATGGTCGCCTCCCCCGCGGACGCCGTCTCCACCTTCATGCGCAGCGGGCTGGACCTGCTGGTGTTCGGCAACGTGCTCGCGCGGAAGGACCGATGACGCACGCTCCCCCGCCGCCGCGGCGCGGGCTGCCGGGGCCCGTGCTGGCGCTCCTTTCGCTGCTCGGCTCGCTGCTCGCGGTGGAGCTGCTCCTGCGCCTCTTCCACCCGATCCCCGACCCGCTGCTGCCGGCCAAGCGCGTGGTGCCGGTGTCGTGGCCGGGGTCGCCGTACGTCCCCTCGGCGTACCCGCCGCACTACCTCAAGCACGTGCACGCCGAGCCCGGGCTGCCGGGGATGGACACCCTGCCGCGCACCTTCTCCACCAACAACCTGGGCTACCGCGGCGACTCGCTCGCCATCCCCAAACCGCCGGGCGAGGTGCGGGTGTTCATGGTGGGCGGCAGCACCACCGAGTGCGTGTTCCTGGACGACCGCGAGGCGGTGACCCGACGGCTGCAGGACCGCCTGCGCGCGGCGGTTCCCGGGGTGGACGTGCGCGTCTACGGGGCCGGCCGTTCGGGCGACCGGAGCTGGGACCACGTGGCGATGGTCTCGCAGCGCATCGCGCACCTCCAGCCAGACGTGGTCGTGGTGTTCGCCGGGATCAACGACGTGTTCGCGGGGGCCGGCGGGCGCGACTACCTGATGCGCGACACCGCCCAGACGCCGACGCTGAAGGGGCTGCTGAAACAGGCGGCGACGGAGTTCCAGCTCCCGCGGCTGGTGCTGCGCGCCTTCAGCCGCGTGGACCCGAGCCAGGTCGACGTCCGCGCCGAGTACCGCCGGCTGGCGGCGCGCGCCCGCGCGCTTCCGCTGGCGGACCGCCCGCCGCGCGAGGACGTGCGTCCCTACGAGGAGAACCTCCGCACGCTGGCCGCGGTCGCGCGGGCGCAGGGGGCGCGGACGGTGTACATGACGCAGGCGACCACCTGGAACGCGCGCGACCCGCGCCCCAGCGAGTGGCACTGGATGGTGGGCACGCGCGTGCGCTACCGCGAGGCCGACCTGGACGCCACGATGGAGCGCTACAACGACGCGATGAGGCGCGCGGGCGCGGCCGCCGGCGCCCCGGTGTTCGACCTGGCGCGCTCCATCCCCAAGTCCGCCGACTTCTTCTACGACGACGTGCACTTCAACGTGGCGGGGGCGGATACGGCCGCCGCCATGCTCGCCCGCTTCATCGTCGACCACGGGGTGATCTCCTCCTCCGCGGTGCGCTCCTCCGACTCGTCCGCGGCGCCCGCTGCCGCACGCCGCTGACGCGCCGGTCCGTATCCTGCGGGAAACGTTAGGCGGGGCGTGGGAGGCGGACACCGCGGACCGGGAGGGCGTCGATGCGGCAGGCCAGAGGCGGGGTGATCCTGGTGTCGGGCGGCTGACTCGGAGGGAAAGGTGCAGGGGGCGGGAGGGCGCACGGGCGTCCTCCCGCCTTCCTTCTCTCTGCCTCGGCGTGAGACACTGGTGGTCGAGAGCGACCGCAAGAAAGACGGTCATCCTGGGCGTCTCCGCTTGCTCTCGACCTCTGCGGAGGTTCAGCTTCGCGGCGGCCGAAGGACCTGTAGCCGAGGTTGCGACAGCCTCCGCGGATCACACAGTTCCCGCGGATCTCGTAGAACAGGGGTCGACGAATGCGGACGATTCGCCATTCACGAGTATTCCCGGTCTTCCCTGCGCTCCTCCTGCTCGCCGCGCCGGCGGGCGCGCAGCGGGGCGCCTACGTCCCCGCGCCGGGCGAGGCGTGGGAGCACCGCTCCCCCGCGCGCGTGGGGATCGACTCGGCGCGCCTGCAGGAGGCCGTGGCGTTCCACCGCGCACACGAGTCGCGCGCGCCGCGCGACCTGGTGCAGGCGCACTACCAGACCTTCGGGCGCGAGCCGTTCGGCGAGCCGGTGGGGCCGTTCAAGCCGCGCGGCGAGCCGGCCGGCATCGTGGTGCGGCGCGGCTACCTGGTCGCGGAGTGGGGCGACCCGCGCCGCGTGGACATGACCTTCAGCGTCACCAAGAGCTTTCTCTCCACCGTGATCGGGGTGGCGTACGACCGGCGGATGATCCGCAGCCTGGACGATCCCGTCGCGGCGTACATGGCCCCCGTCTTCCGCTCGACCCCGCGGCCGCGGCGCGCCCCGCGGCGGAGCGGATGGCGCGCGCCGAGGTGCTGGAGCCCTTCGACACGCCGCACAACCGCCGCCTCACCTGGGACCACATGCTGCGCCAGGTGAGCGACTGGGAGGGGGCGCTCTGGGGGAAGCCGGAGTGGGCCGACCGCCCCACGGGCGAGCCGTCGACCTGGGCCACGCGCCCGCGCAAGGAGCCCGGCACCGCCTACGAGTACAACGACGTGCGGGTGAACGCCCTGGCGCTGGCCGCGCTGCAGGTGTGGCGGAGGCCGCTGCCGCAGGTGCTGCGGGAAACCGTGATGGAGCCGATCGGCGCCTCCAACACCTGGCGCTGGGCGGGCTACGAGACGAGCTGGGTGGAGATGGACGGGCAGGCGGTGCAGTCGGTGAGCGGCGGCGGGCACTGGGGCGGCGGGATGTTCATCAGCGCGCGCGACATGGCGCGCTTAGGGGTGCTGACGCTGCGCCGCGGCCGCTGGGGCGAGCGGCAGGTGCTGTCCGACGAGTGGGTGACGCGCGCGCTCACGCCCACGCCGGCGCAGCCCGGCTACGGCTTCATGAACTGGTTCCTCAACACCGGCCGCAAGCTGCTCCCGAGCGCGCCGGAGACGGCGTTCGTGCACCTGGGCAACGGCACCAACGCCATCTACGTCGATCCCGAGCACGACCTGGTGGCGGTGGTGCGCTGGATCGAGAACGACCAGCTCGACGGCTTCGTGCAGCGCGTGCTCGCCTCGCTCACCGCGCCCCGCTGACGCCCCGCACCGCGGCGACGGGGAGGTCGCGCTCGCGCGCCCACGCCTCCCACTCGTCTGCCGTACGCGAGAGGAACGCCGCCTCCAGCGCGGCGCGGTCGCTCGCGTCCACCCCCAGCTCCTCCGCCAGCCGCCGCGCGAACGCCGGCTCCAGCGCCGCTAGGGCGATCCATCCCTCCTTCGCGCCGTAAAGCCCGTAGAACGCCGCGCTCCCACCGAGGATTCCGTCCGCCGTGGTGAGGCCGTACCGCAGCGGCGCCGCGAGCTCCTCCGCGATGGAGCCGAGCACGACCGAGGCGAACCGCCCCACCCCGTCGCGCGTCCGCGCCATCAGCAGCGCCAGCGCGTCGCTCACCGCCCGCTCGGCGGAGGCCAGGTCGACGAACAGCGAAGTCGGGGGATGGGGAGGATCGACCAGGCCGGCGCCGGCGGCGTAGGTGAGGTCGTGCCCCGCGCGCTCCTCGTCCGGCGGCGCGTGGCCGACGATGGCGAGGTGGCAGAGCCGCGGATGGTGCGCGTGCAGCTCCGCCCACCCCAGCCCCAGCCGTCCGAGCGCTGCGGGGCGGGTCGCCGTGACCAGCAGGTCGGCGGGGGCGAGCATGGCGTCGAGCGCGGCCCGCCCGTCGCCCGTCTTCAGGTCGACGGTGACGATCCGCTGGCCCCGGGCGAGCTCGTCGTACCAGGCGCGCGTGAACGCCGCCAGCGGGTCTCCCGCCGGCGGCTCGACCTTCACCACCTCCGCGCCGAGCGCGTGCAGCCGCGCGCACGCGAGCGGCCCCGGCAGGTTCACGGCCAGGGAGACGACGCGCACTCCCTCCAGCGGCTGAAGGCGATCGTCCGTTCGTCGATCCATTCGGCAGGCGATGACGGAAAGGGTCTCACGCGGAGACGCGGAGACGCGGAGGAGACGCTGCCGTCCCTCAGCGTCTCCGCGGCTCCGCGTGAGACTAATCTTTTCGGGGTCCCGCCGCGAATCAGAAGTTGCCGGTCGCCACGTTGTTCGCTTCGTTCGACTCGGCGATGACGCCGGTGCCGTCCACGCGCACGGCGTAGTGCACGCCCGCCAGCGGCTGCCCGACGGGGATGGTCACGGACTTGATCTCGCCGGGGGCGAGCGCCGGCTCCGGGTAGTTGTGCGCGGTGTTGATGGGCGCGCCGAGCACCACGCGCACCAGCGCAGCCGGCGCCGGCGCGGTGCCGCGGTTGGCGATGCGGATGGTGATCCGGGTGTTGGAGCCCACGACCACCATCGGCCGCAGGTCGGGGAGCGGCGGGCGGGCGGCGGCGACGACGACCGGGAGCACGGCGAGGATTGCGTAGGGGACTTTCATGGTATGCGGTCCTCCGGGGCGGGACGTGAAACGCGCGCGCGGATTTCATCTCCGCACTGCGCCGCCCGCGCAACCCCTGCGCCGCACCAGCCTCGGAGCGGAAGACGTTGCAGCGGTTGGTATTCTAGCGTATCTGCGACGTGGGGGGATTGCGCGATCGGGGCAGGCGTGTCCCACGAAGCGGGGCAGGGTCGTCCCGGCGGTGGCGCGGCCGACAGCCGGCGAACGGCTTCGTGGCGGCCCTGAGCGAGGGTGGATGGGATCGAAGGGGGATGAGGGCGGACGAGTCGCGCGACTTCGACGGGGGGTGGTAATCGGGAAAGGCAGGCTGGCCTGGCCGTGGGATCCTGGGGTACGGTGGACTTCGCTCCGCTGGACGATTCCGATCCGGCAGGATGGGGCCGGGCCGTCAGACCGGCTCGGGCTCGCCCGCACCGGCTGCGGCGCCGGGTGCCGTCGGGGACGGCGCAGGGACGCGCCGGAGGCGGAGGGTGAAGATGGAGCCCTTGCCCAGCTCGCTCTGCACCGAAAGGTCGCCGCCCATGGCGGTGGCCAGCTCGCGGCTGATTGCCAGCCCGAGCCCCACGCCGCGCTGGCGCTCCGACACCCCCTCGCGGTCCACCTGCACGAACGGCTCGAAGATGGTGGGGAGCTCGTCGGGGGCGATCCCGCGGCCGGTGTCGCGCACCTGGACCGCCACGTGCTCACCGTCGTCCACGCAGCGCACCGAGATCTCGCCGCCCTCGGGGGTGAACTTGATGGCGTTGCCCACCAGGTTCAGCAGCACCTGCTCGGCTTTTTCGGGGTCGGCCGACACCCAGAGGCCCTCGACGCCGGGGTCGCACGTGTAGCGCAGCCGCTTCTCGCGCGCCTGCGGGAGGAACGACGACTCGATCCCGCGGATCAGCGTGCCGATCGGCACCGGCTCGGGCGTCACCTCCACCCTCCCCGCCTCGATGCGCGCGAAGCTCAGGATCCCATTGATCAGCGACAGCAGGTGGCGGCTGCTGTTGCGGATGCGCTGCAGGTCGGCCACCTGCGGCCCGGTCACGGGCCCCCGGATCCCCATCTCGATCAGGTCCGCGTATCCCGAGATCGCGTTCAGCGGCGTGCGCAGGTCGTGCGACATGGCGGCCAGGAAGCGCGACTTGGCGCGGTTCGCCTCTTCCGCCGCCTCCGTGCGGGTCTCCAGCTCGGAGGTGAGCCCGTGCAGCGCGTCGTTCTGCGCGGTGAGCTCGGCCGCCTGCTCCTGGAGCTGCGACGACTGCGCCTCGAGCTCGCCCGTCAGCTCCTGGAGCTGCTCGTTCTGCTGCTCCAGCTCGGCCTGCTGCTCCTCCAGCTGGTGGTTGGCCGCCTCCAGCTCGCCCGCGAACGCCTCCTGCGAGGCGCCGTAGCGCTGCAGCAGCCGGTTCAGCAGCAGCGACACCGCCGCCGACGCGGCCGCGCCCGCCACGATCAGCGCGGTGAGCACCACGCTGTTGCGCGTCTCGGTGTCGTCGCGGCCGCGCAGCTCGGCCTCCTCGCCGGCCCGCAGCACCGCCGCCAGCCGGCGCGCCTGGTCCATCGTCGCCTTCCCGCGGCCGGAGGAGACCACCAGCAGCGCGGCCCTCTGGTCGCCGGCTTGCCGCAGGTCGATGGTCTCGCCGAGCTCGTCGAACTTGCGGCCGATGCGGAAGGTGAGGCTGTCCACCCGTGCGGCCGTCGTCGGGCCGTCGTTCGCGGTCAGCCGGCGCAGCTCGCCCAGCTCGTGCTCCACGTCCTGTTTCGCGCGCCGGAAGGGCGCCAGGTACTGCACGTCACCGGTGAGCAGATAGCCGCGCTGGCCGGTCTCGGCGTCGACCGCGGTGGCGAGCACCTGCTGCAGCCGTTCGATGGTGCGGTGGCTCTCGTCCACGGCCGCCCGCGAGAGGCGCTCGCGCTGCGTGCCCCAGAAGCCGGCGGCGCCGAACCCCAGCACCAGCAGCGCGGGGACCCATACCGCCGCGAAGCGCCGCCAGGGGGACAGACGGATCGGCTGAAGGCCCGGGGGCATGGCCGACCTCCTGAAGCCGGTGACGCGCGGCCGGCGGCCGAGGTGGCGCCGGTGTGCCTGGAAGATGCACTGACCTGACGCACGGCGCGAGATCCTTCGCCCCCGACCGGCTCGTCACGTGGCGCAGGCCCCGCGTGGCACGTTCGGCGTCGGGCGAACCGATTCCGTGCGGTCCGGGCCCAATCGGCTGCTGAATCGGCGTACGGCACCGGCCACGGCTGGCGCGCGCTCGCCGCGGCGCGGATCTTTCCATCCCTTGAATTGGACTCTCACTCCCGCGCCCGTCGACCGTGGCTGAACGCAAACGGCTCAACCTGCTCCGCTGGCTGCACCGGCTCACGCCGCTGCTGGGCGTGGCGCTGTTCGCATTCGCGCTCTGGCTGCTGCACCGCGAGCTGCGCAACTACCACTACGCCGACCTGGTCCGCGTCCTCCGCAACCTGCCGCGCGCCCGCGTCTGGCTGGCGGTGGCGCTGACGGCGGTGAGCTACGCGGTGCTCACCCTGTACGACGCGCTGGGCGTTCGCTACGTGCGCCGGAAGCTGTCGTACGGGCGCATCGCGGTGGCCTCGCTGGTGGGCTACGGCGTGAGCATGACGCTGGGCTTCCCGCTGCTCACCGGCGCGCCGCTGCGCTACCGGATGTACTCGCGCTGGGGGCTCTCGGCCGGCGAGATCGCGCGCATCATCGCCTTCTACAGCACCACCTTCTGGCTCGGCTCGCTCGCCGTCGGCGGCCTCGCGCTGCTGGTCGACCCGCCGCCGCTCCCGCCGCAGCTCGCGCTGGACCCCGTCTGGGTGCGCCCCCTCGGCGCCCTGCTCCTGGGCGTGCTCGCGGTCTACATGGTCCTCTCCGCGCTCGGCACGCGGATGACGGTGCGCGGCTTCCGCGTGGAGATGCCGTCGCTGGGGATCGCGGTGGCGCAGGTGCTCGCGTCGGCGCTCGACTGGGTCGTCGCGGCGGCGGTGCTGTACGTGCTGCTCCCCACCGGGTCCATCTCGTACGCGGCCTTCTTCGCCATCTTCGTGGTCGGCCAGAGCGCAGGCCACGCCAGCCACGTCCCCGGCGGGGTGGGGGTCTTCGAGTCCATCGTCCTCGTCTTCCTGACACCCCACATCCCCCCGCCCGCCGTGCTGGCGGCGCTGCTCGCCTGGCGCGCCATCTACTACCTCCTTCCCCTGCTCGCCGCCGTGCTCACGCTGGCGGTGCACGAGCTGCGGCGCGTGCGGGCGCGGGTGGGCGTCCCCGAGCCGCTGGCGGAGTGGTTCGCGGCGCTGGGGCCGCAGGTGCTGGCGATGACCTCGTTCGTCGCCGGGATGATCCTCCTCCTCTCCGGCGCGACGCCCGGGGAGCCGGAGCGGGTGGCGTGGCTGCACCGCCATCTCCCGCTCGCGGTGACGGAGCTCGCGCACCTGCTGGGGAGCATGGTGGGCGTCGCGCTGCTCCTGGCCGCGCGCGGGTTGCAGATGCGCCTGGCGGCCGCCTGGCGCGCCAGCGTGCTCCTGCTCGCGGCGGGGGTCGCGCTCTCGCTGCTGAAGGGGCTGGACTGGGAAGAGGCGATGATGCTGGCCGTCGCCCTCGCCGCGGTGCTCCCCAGCCGCCGGCGCTTCCACCGGCGCGCGAAGCTGCTCGACGAGCCGTTCACGCCCGGGTGGGTGGTGGCGGTGGGCGTGGTGGTCACCGCCACGGTGTGGATCGGCCTGTTCGCCTACAAGCAGGACGTCGACTTCGTGCTCTGGGGGCGCTTCGCGGTGGACGCGGACGCGCCGCGCTTCCTGCGCGCTACCCTGGGGATGGCGGCGGTGCTGGCCGGCTTCGGCTTCGCGCACCTGCTGCACCCGGGCCCGCCCGAGCCCTGTCCGCCGACCGCCGCGGAGCTGGCCGAGGCGCGCCGCATCATCGCGCTCCAGCCGCGTGCCGACGCGAACCTGGCGCTGCTCGGCGATAAATCGCTGATGTTCAACCCGCAGCGCACCGCGTTCCTGATGTACGGCACCACGCGCCGCGGCTGGGTGGCGCTGGGGGACGCGGTGGGCCCGCCGGAGGAGCGCGAGGAGCTGGCCTGGCGCTTCCGCGAGGAGGCCGACCGGCACGGCGCGTGGTCGGCGTTCCACCTGGTGGGCGACGGCACCCTGCCCACGCACGTGGAGATGGGCCTCACCGTGGTCACCCTGGGCGAGGAGGCGGTGGTGCCGCTCGCGCCGTTCTCGCTGGACGACGACGCCCGGCGGCGGCTGCGGCACGGCTGGAGCGAGCTGCGCCGCCGCGGCGCGTCCGCCGAGGTCGTCCCGCCCGAAGCCGTGCCGGCGCTGCTCCCGGAGCTGAAGTCGGTCTCGGACGCGTGGCTGGCGCGCCGGAGCAAGCGGGAGAAGGGGTTCTCG
>DASYJZ010000051.1:0-17596 GCA_035995965.1 Longimicrobium sp.
CCGGTCTCGGCCTTGGTGGCCGGGGAGAAGACCGGCGGGTCCAGCCGGGCGCTCTCCACCAGACCGTCGGGGAGCGGTTCGCCGGCCAGGGTGCCGTGCTCGCGGTACTCCTTCCACGCCGAGCCGGAGAGGTAGCCGCGCACCACGCACTCGACCGGGAAGGGCCGCAGCTTCCGCACCAGCATGGAGCGCCGCGCCCACTGCGCGCGCGAGGGGGCGAGGGCGGGGTAGCGCGCGGCGATGGCGTCGGGGTCTACGGAGATGAAGTGGTTGGGCACCAGGTCGGCGGTGCGCGCGAACCACCAGGCGGAGATCAGGGTGAGGACCTCGCCCTTGCGCGGCACCGGCTCGGGCATGACCACGTCGAAGGCGCTGACGCGGTCGGTGGCGACCATCAGCAGCGCGTCGCCCAGGTCGTACACGTCCCTCACCTTGCCGCGCACCAGGAGCGGGAAGCCGAGGTCGGTGGTGACGAGCGTCGGGGTCAGAGCGGTGGCTCCGTCGCTGGGTCGCAGGGGGCTTTCGGAGGCGGAAAGGTATCGTCCGCCCCCGCCCCCGGCAACCGAACCGCGGGCGGCGGACGGGGGCCCCGGGAACGGTTGTGTCCGCCGCGGCGCGTTCCTATCATTCGTCATCGCCCGACCGGTGCTCCGCCACCCTCAGCACCTCCGTGCCTCCACGCCGCGGGTCCGCGCGGCCCTCCTCGCCCCCTCAATCTTCCCGCGCGCCCGCATGGCGAGACGCGTCGTCCTCCTGGGTTCGCTCCTCCTGCTGTCGCTGTGGCCGGGCCGCGCCCAGGCGCAGCTCACCACGGCGCCCCAGACGACCATGCCCGCCGTGGTCGGACTCACCGAGGCACAGGCGCGCGCGCGGCTGCAGCGGCTCCAGCTCTCGATCGACGTCACCCCGACGACGTCGGCGCAGCCGCAGGGGACGGTGGTGTCGCAGCAGCCGGAGCCCGGCACGGCGGTGAAGCCGGGCGCCCGCGCGGTGCTCGGCATCTCGCGCGGTCCCGACCAGCCGACGCCGCAGCCGCAGGGCCCCACCGGCGACGGCCAGGCACCCAGCCGCGAGACGACGGTCCCCGACCTCACCGGGATGACGCCGACGCTCGCCCGCATCGCCCTCATCGCCCGCCGCCTGGTGCCCGGGAGCGTCGACTCCGCCGACGCGCCGGGGGTGCGCGCGGGCCGCGTCGTCGGGCAGCGCCCCGCCGCCGGCGCCGTGGTCCCGGCGGGGACGCGGGTGCAGCTCACGCTGGCCCGCCGCGCGCCCACAGTCGTCCCGCCGCCGCAGCCACGCGCGCCGCCGCCCGCGCCGGCGTCGACGCTCGTTGCCGTACCCGACCTCGCCGGGCGCACCGTGGCCGAGGCGCGCAGGGCGACCGGCGCCGCACGGCTCCTGCTGGGCGGGGTCGACAGCATCGCCGCGCCGGGAGCGGCCGGAACGGTGGTGCGGCAGCGGCCGGCGGCGGGGGAGATGGTGGACCCGGGGACGTTCGTCTCCATCACCGTCGTACGGTCGATGGTGACGGTGCCGCGCCTCGCCGGCCGCACGCCCTCGGAGGCGCGCGGCGCGCTGATCCGCGCGGGCCTGCGCGCGGGATCGCTGGCGGAGCGCGAGGCGCCGGGCCCCGTCCGCGTGCTGCAGCAGTCGGTGCCGGCAGGGTCGCGGGTGGCCCCCGGCACCACGGTGGACCTCGTCATCTCGCGTGCGCCGGTCACACGCGTCCCCCCTGCGCCACCGCCCGCGCGGACGGACACGCCCGGGGTCCAGGTCGCTCCGCCGCCCCGAGCGCCGCCCGCAGTCGACAGTGCGCCGGCTCTGCAGGCGGAGTCGATCGCGCCGCTGCCGAAGGGTGTGCCGAACCCCCCGCCCGCCGTCGTTCCGCCAGTGGCGCCACAGCCGGCGCCGCACGCGGAGCCGCCGCGGCCGACGACGTCGCGTGCGTCCGGATTGCCGATGCGCTGGGAGTGGCTGGCGGCGATGATCGCGCTGCTGCTGGTGCTGGCGGCCGGCCTGTACCTGCGCTCGAGGGCGCGCCGCGCGCCGAGGCCCGTCGCGACGCCGTCCATCGTCCCCGCCGTCTCCGTGCGGACGCGGAGCGGGGAGACGAGCTCGGCGACCCGGCCGGAGCGCCCGCTCGGCGAGGGCCGGGTGAGGATCGGGATGATCGCGGGTGAGACGGTGCCGCCGGAGCCCGAGGCCGGTGCGGCGGTGCTCACGCCGGCGCGGCTTTCGGTGCGGAGGGACGAGGCGGAGGCCGTGGCGGATGGCGCGCCACCGGAGCGGGTGATGGCGGGCGCGCCGCTGCGCGTGCAGATGAGCGCCGACGCGCCGACGCTGGATCGGGACGAGGGATCCGGGATCCTCAAGAGGAGATGACGACGATGGACGAGAGCCGCATCACCGCCGGCGAGGCGGTGGACTTCGAAGGGTCCTTCGGCGACAAGCTGCGGGAGGCCGTGCGCGAGAAGCTGAAGGCGGTGCGCGCCGCCATGGGCGGACCCGTGTTCGAGGCCGCCGTGGACAAGGTGGTGGAGAAGGCCGCGCAACTGCTCGACGCGCCGCTCGCGGACCTGCTGATGGGCGCCTGGGCGAAGTATCCCGAAGTCCAGGAGCTCTGCGACGCGCGCCGGCACCCGTCCGAGCACGAAACCATGGCGGAGCTGTGCGAGCACCGCTTCGAGTGGCGCTATGAGCCGCGCGTGGAGGTGGTGTTCAACGAGGTGCCCATCTCCATTCCGCTGGGGGTGAAGCTCGGGGTAGCCGTGGCGGGCGGCGTGCTGGTGGTGCAGGACGGGCGGCTGAAGGAGCTACGGGCGGGGAAGGCGGCGGTCGAGGTCTCCGTCGGGGTGGCGGGACAGGAGGTGGGGCGCCGCAAGGCGAACGTCACCCTCCCGCGCGTCCTCCACTTCGGCGAAGGGGCGCCCACGCGCGAGCCGGTGCCCGTCGGCCGGATCGCGACGGCGCCGGAGCCTGCGACAGTGCCGTAGCCTCATCCGGCGCCTGTCCGAGCCGGGAGTGGCGGGCACGTTGTGGGGGGTGTATCGACCGGCGCGATGCAGCCCGCCGAGTCCAGGACACGTCATCCCGATACAGCTTCGGCTGAGTGACTGTGCATTCGGTCAAACAGATTGGTCTCACCCAGAGGACCGGAGGACCAGAGAACGGCGCGCGTTTCCTCTGGCCCTCCTGGTCCTCTGGGTGAGACCTTCGTTTCCTTTCCGAATGCTAAGCCGACTGGCGAAACTGGCAGGAGCGATTACGGCTCAGCGCCATCCGGTCGGATCGGGCGTGTCGGGGCCGCAGGAGCACGTCTCGATCGGCACGCAGGTGCACGGGTCGTACGTGGCCACGCAGCCGCTGTCCCCGGGCGCGGCGATCGGGCCCCGTGCATCCCCGTGGCCGCGGACGGTCCCCACCGCGGGTGCGCCCGGCGACGTCTCGAACGACTGGACTTCCAGCGCCTCGGGGTCCAGGTGGAGCTTGCGCATGGCGTGCCTCCGGTCGGGGGTGGCGGTCACAGGCCGTAGATCGGCTCGATCTTGGCCCGCAGGTAGGCCAGCAGGGGCTCATGGCCCAGGCGCTGGCCGGTGATGCGCTCGCAGAGCTCGGGGGCGGTGAAGCGGCGGCCGTGCACGTGCACGTTCTCGCGCAGCCAGGCCAGCAGCCCGCCGAGCTCTCCGCGCCGCACGTCGTCGTCCAGACCGGGGAGCGCGCCGCGGAGGGTGGACCAGAGCTGCGCGGCGTAGAGGTTCCCCAGCGTGTAGGTGGGGAAGTAGCCGAACGCGCCCATGGACCAGTGGATGTCCTGCATGCACCCGCGCGCGTCGTCGGGCACCTCCAGCCCCAGGTCGGCGCGGATGCGATCGTTCCACGCCGCGGGCAGGTCGGCGACGGAGAGGTCGCCCGAGAGCATCGCGCGCTCCAGGTCGAAGCGCAGCATGATGTGCAGGTTGTAGGTCGCCTCGTCGCTCTCGATGCGGATCAGGTTCGGCTGCACCACGTTCATCCCCCGGTACGCCGTCTCCACGTCGAGCGCGGCGAACGCCGGGGTGGCGAAGGCGGCGCGCAGCTCCGGCAGCGCCCACTCCCAGAAGGGGCGCGAGCGGCCGACGAAGTTCTCCCACAGCCGCGACTGGCTCTCGTGGATGCCGGTGCTCGCCGCTTCGGCCAGCGGCTGGCCGAAGCGGTCGCCCTTCGGCAGCTTCTGCTCGTACAGCGCGTGCCCCGTCTCGTGCAGCGTGCTGGCGAGCGCGCTGGCGAACTGGTTCTCGTGGTAGCGCGAGGTCATGCGGGTGTCGCCGGGGCCCACGCCCTCGCAGAACGGGTGCGTGCTCTCGTCCAGCCGGCCGGCGTCCAGGTCGAAGCCCATCCTCCCCACCAGCGCGCGGTTGAAGGCGATCTGCCGCGCCACCGGGACCGGCGCCTCCTGCCACGCGGTGTCGGGGCGCACGCCGCTCTCGGCCACCGCGCGGATCAGCGGCGTCAGCCCGGCGCGGAGCGCGTCGAAGGTGCGCGTGATCTCGGCGGTGGTCATCCCCGGCTCGAAGGCGTCGAGGAGCGCGTCGTAGCGCTCGCCGCCGTCGGGCCACCCCAGCGCGTCGGCGCTGCGCCGGTTGAGGGCGACGATCTTCTCCAGCCAAGGCGCGAACGCCGCGAAGTCGCTGCGCTCCCGCGCCTCGCGCCAGACGTGCATGGCGCGCGACGAGGTCTCGGCCACCTCGCGCACCAGGTCGGGCGGGAGGCGCGTGAGGCGGCCGTAGTCGCGGCGGATCTCGCGCAGGTTGGCGGTGGCGAGCGGGTCGTCGGCGAGCGCCGGGTCCACCTCGCACTCGGCCAGCAGCTCGGCAAGACGCGGGCTGGTGCGCCGCTCGTGCACCAGCGAGGAGAGGACCGCCATCTGCTCCGCGCGCAGCGGCGACGCCTTCGGTGGCATCTGCGTCTCTTGGTCCCACCCGAGCAGCGCCGTGGCGGAGTGGAGCGTGGCCGCCTCGCGCAGCAGGCGCAGGAGCTCGGCGTAGGCCGCGGGGGCGGGTTCGGGCGTGGTGTCGGTCATCGGACGTGGGCGTTGGGTTCCGTCAGGACGATTGGAGAAGATCGACCGCGGCCGGACCACCCGCCAGACCCGGTGCCGCACCGCCCTTTCCGCGGCTCCGTCGTACAGCTGCCGCGCAGGGCGAATGAGAACGCGGGGGCGCGATCAATCGCGTCCCCGCTGCTTCGGTCTCTTCTTTCATCAGCAGAATGCCTGCTCCGCCGCCTCGTCGATCTCGCGCTGATCGCAACTGTCGGACACCCGGATAAGACGCTCCAGCACGGTGTCGGAGAGGTCCGTCAACCGTGGCAGTCGGATCCGCCGCAGCGTCTGGGCCTGCCAGCGGAGGCTGCCGCCCCTCATCTGCACGGAGTACGCGCGGACCTGCGTCATCACGGGTGAGCTCCGGAGTAGCGCTTTCAAAGCCCGGAGGTCCCACGTCGCAGAGGTGATCCAGTACAGGTTGTGGTGGGGATAGTACTCGCCCGAATCAAGCCCCACCGTCGCCGAGTTTGCAGGTTGGATGTCGGGGATCAGCAGCTTCGGCCGCTTCATCAGCTCCGGCCAGATCCGGTCGATCGTGCGATACCAGGCGTCGGGCCGCTGACGCGCGACGTGCCGGGCGGCGAGGACGCCCTGGTGGTCGGCGAGATACCGCGCGAGCCCGGGATAGTCGCGCAGGTCCACCAGCTTTCCGCGCGTCGCCGGATCGAACGGGTCGATCACGAAATGGCCCGACCACGCGATGGCTTCGTTGGCGACGTCGCGGCCCAGCACCAGCGGAAGCTGCCGGTCGGGTTCGATCTCCGCCGCGGCGGCTTCCAGGATGAACACCCGGTCGGCGCCCGTCGCCACGCCGATTCCGACCCTGGTTCCCGGCCCCGACTCCTCGAGCGTGGCCAGCCTCACGCGCGCGGCGCGTAGCTCACCATGCTCCAGGCTCGAAGTCGTAACCCATGGCTCGCCATCCGGGTACCATTCCGTGAATTCGCTGACGGGAGGGGTTGGAACCGTGCCGGAGAGCGCCTGCGCACGTACGGCTTCGAGCGCGGTGGGGTCGATGCTGCTCAGCGTCGCGGAACGCGTGGGCAGCCCGCGCTCGCGGTCCACCACGACGATCGCGGGGTAGGCGGACACGTCGGAGAGAAACGGCTGGGTGTGCTCGAGGTTCAGATACAGGCGAACCCTGTAGCTCCGGGCGATCAGCCGCCGAATTCCCCTCCCGTAGAGGTTCTTGGCGAAACGGTTCGCGGTGATGAACGCCAGCACGCCTCCGGGCGAGAGGAGCTTCAGCCCCCGCTCGATGAAGGCTACGTACAGGTCCGCCCGGTCGCCGAGAGTGGTGAACGAGGCCCGGTATTCGGCGAGCACCTGCTTCGGCAGCTCCTCGATCCGAACGTAGGGAGGGTTTCCCACTACGAGGTCGAACTCGCGATCCCATTCGTGCAGAAGGAAGTCGGTCCGGACGAACCAGGCCGCCGCCAGCTCGGCCGCGCGCGGCGGCGGGCAGCCGGCCCCCCGTAGCTGACCGATCGCCGCGCGCCGCGATGCCTCCAGAGACGCCTCGCTGATGTCCGCCGCTCTCAGCGCGTGGTCCAGGCACGGGTCGTCCCACCCCCGCACGGACGCGTGTTCCCGTTCGGAGGCGAGGAGTCGGTCGATCACGCGCGAAACGAACGCCCCGTCACCGCAGCTCGGCTCCAGCACCCGCTTGCCGGCGAGGCGCCCCTTTCCCGGTGCATATTCCGCGACGTCGAGGATCAGGTCCACGATCTCCGGGCGCGTGAAAACGGCACCGACGGGCTCGCGCCCTTCGTGGCCCGCCCAGAGATCCTCCCAGGTCGTGGAGAACAGGTCCAGCATCCAGGCTATCCTAAACGCACCCGATCACGTGTCCGAAGAAGGATCTGGCGAACTGCGCGAATCGCAGCTCGCCGTGCGGCTCCGTGTAGCGGCCCTTCTGCCCCAGCGGAGCCGAGAGGTAGGCCGCGGCGGTGTAGACGCGTTCCAGCACCATCCGCTCACACAGGATGCCGTAGCGCTGCACGTAGCTGGTTCCGGCGAACACGGGGTCGACCTTCAGCGGCGTCGTCGGCAGTGAAACCGGCGCGGTCGATCCCGCTTCGTCCCGGATCACAAATATGTATCCGAGCCACGGCTGGTGCAGCCCCAGCGTGCCCTGCTTGTAAGCCGCCCAGATGTCGGTCGCCGATCCCAGGGCCTCCTCCGTCCGGTTGTTCAGGTTCTTGCCATAGGACCCCGACATCGACTTGAGCTCGATTGCGGCGCAGAGCCTGTCCCGTCGCATCACGACGAGGTCCCACTTCTTCGTCGGCCGGTAGAAGCCGGGAACCTCGACGCCCGTGCGGAGCCGGATCTCCTCCACGCCGAAGCCAGCCTTCTTCGCGAGCGTGGCCAGGAGATCGGTGAAGCCGTCGAGGTGCCTGCCACCCGTCACTGTCCCGCGGCTGCCTGCGTCCGGCTTCCCCGTCTCCAGCTGCTTGACGCCCTGCGCTTCGCGCGTTGCCCACATCGTTCGGACGGCCGCTCGCAGGCGGCGGTCCAGTTCGGCGTCGGACCACGGGAACAGGCCGGCCTGGGGCATCTTCTACGGTGTGGGTGCGGGGAAAGGAATTACACCGACAGCTCGGGCGCGGCGTCCTGCGCGGCCTCGGGGTAGCGGGCGAGGGCGGGGGCGACCCACTCCTCCAGGAACTCGTCGACCTGCTCGGGGGCACGGCCCACGTAGAGCTCGGGGCGGAGGTCCTCCTCCAGCTCGGCGCGGGTGACGCCGAACGCCGGGTCGGCGGCGATGCGGTCCATCAGGTCGTTGGGGCGGCCGTGCTGCTTCACCTCGCGGCCGGCCTCGATGGAGTGCAGGCGGACGCGCTCGTGCAGGTCCTGGCGGTCGCCGCCGCGGCGGGCGGCGCGCATCATCAGGTTCTCGGTGGCCATGAAGGGGAGCTCCTCCATCAGCCGCCGCCGGATCATCTCCGGGTAGACCACCATCCCCCCCGCCACGTTGTGCATCAGCAGCAGCACCGAGTCCACCGACAGGTACGCCTCGGGGACGGCGATGCGCTTGTTGGCGCTGTCGTCCAGCGTGCGCTCGAACAACTGCTGCGCGGCGGTGAAGGCCGGGTCGAGCGAGAGCACGATCGCGTGCCGCGCCAGCGCGTTGATGCGCTCGGAGCGCATCGGGTTGCGCTTGTACGGCATCGCCGAGCTGCCGATCTGCTGCTCCTCGAAGGGTTCCTCCACCTCCTTCAAGTGCGACAGCAGGCGCACGTCGTTGGCAAACTTGCTGGCGGACTGGGCCACCCCGGCGAGCGTCGACAGGCAGGCGTAGTCGGTCTTGCGCGTGTACGTCTGCCCGGTGACGCCGTAGACCTGCTCGAACCCCATCTTCTTCGCCACGAGGCGGTTGAGCCGCTCTACCTTCTCGCCGTCGCCGTCGAACAGGTCCATGAAGCTGGCCTGCGTCCCCGTCGTCCCCCGCACCCCGCGGAAGCGCAGCGTCGCCAGGCGGAACTCGACTTCCTCCAGGTCCAGCAGCAGGTCCTGGATCCAGAGGGTGGCGCGCTTGCCGACGGTGGTGGGCTGCGCCGGCTGGAAGTGCGTGAAGCCGAGCGTGGGCAGGTCGCGGTGCTCGCGCGCGAACCGCGCCAGCGCCGCGACCACCGCGGCGATGCGGCGCGCGACCAGCCTGAGTGCCTCGCGGTGCTGGATGAGGTCGGTGTTGTCGCCCACGTAGGCGCTGGTGGCGCCCAGGTGGATGATCGCGCGCGCCGCGGGCGCCTGCTCGCCCAGGTGGTGGACGTGCGCCATCACGTCGTGCCGCAGCTGGCGCTCCAGCTCGGCGGCGCGCTTGAGGTCGAAGTCGTCCAGGTGGGCGCGGATCGCCTCGACGGCCTCGTCGGGGATCGGCAGCCCCAGCTCGCGCTCGGCCTCCGCCAGCGCCAGCCAGAGCCGTCGCCACGTCCCGAACTTGAACTGCGCGGAGAACACGTACGACATCTCGGCAGATGCGTACCGCTCGGTCAGCGGGTTGGAATATCGGTCGGAGGCCATGTCAGGCGTGTTCGAGTACGTGGCGAACGTTGCGGCGCGTCGTCCGCCTGGGGTCGCCGGGTTCGACGCCGGGTTGGAAACCCGGCGCTGGAACCGCACGAAGTCCGCCTTCGCGGACTCCCCCGCGCGGCAACGGTGCGACATGAGCTTTTACCGCGCGCGTGCCGGCGGTTCGCACCCCGGTGCGCGCGCCCACGCACGATCCCGATCGGCTGCCCTTTCGTGCAGTCCATGCGAGGCAACCCGCCGGGAGGCGGGAGGGAACGCCGCCACTCCGCACGCGTTCGCCGCAATCGTCCTTGCACCGGATGCCGCGCGGGGGAGTCCGCGAAGGCGGACTTTGTGCTGTTCCAGCGCCGGGTTTCCAACCCGGCGAACGATGGCGGACGGCGCACCGTCGGGAGGCACGTCTCGGCGCGCCGTCAATCCACCAGCTGCAGCCGGCGCCGCTTGGGCGGCTTCGTCCCCGCGTCGGCGGGGTAGGCGACGCCGGTGAGGAAGAGGCCCTCGGGCGGGGCGGGGGGGCTCGTCTCCAGGCCGGGGGCGTTCTCCAGCAGGTCGGCCATGTGGTCGGCCGGGCGCTCGCCCAGGCCCACGTCCACCATCGTCCCCACCAGGTAGCGCACCATGTGGTGCAGGAAGCGGTTGGCGGTGACGTGGCACTCCAGCCCCAGCCCCTCCCAAGGCGCCCAGCGTGCCTCCGTTACCGTGCAGCGGTCGCCGCGCTCCTCCTGGCCGCTCTTGGCGAACGCCTTGAACGAGTGGCCGCCGACGATCATCTCCGCCGCCGCCTCCATCGCGGACAGGTCCATCGGGCGCAGCAGCGGCCAGCACCAGGGCGCGTGGAAGGGCGAGTCGGCGTGCTGCGCCAGCCCGATGCGGTAGACGTAGGAGCGAGACGCCGCGTCGTAGCGCGGATGGAAGTAGGGCGGGGCGAGCACGGCGTCGGCCACCCACACGTCGTCGGGGAGGAGCGCGTTGGTGGCGCGGCGCAGCGAGTGCGCCGTCCAGCGCACGGGGACGTCGGCGGCGGCGACCTGGCCGGTGGCGTGCACGCCGCGGTCGGTGCGGCCGCTGCCGACCACCGCCGTCTCGCGGTTGGTGAGGCGCGAGAGGACGCGCTCCACCTCGCCCTGCACGGTGCGCTGCTCGGGCTGCACCTGCCAGCCGTGGAAGGCGCGCCCGTCGTAGTGCAGGGTCAGCCGGATGCGGTGGAAGCCGGGGTCGCTCACGCGCGACAACCTGCCCGCGCGGCCCCCCGCTGTCAAGCCAATCTGCCGCTCCCCAAAGGGTTTCCGGCTGATTGACAGCACGCGCCGGAACCCCTACCGTACATCCTTCCCCGTCCAGAGAAGATGAGGGTCCGCGGGATGGCCTGAGAGGTGCCGGCCGTCCCCTGTCCCCTGTCCCCCGTCCCCTCGCGGTTGATGAACCTGCAGGTCCGCCTCCACGACGCCGTAGACCAGGAGACCGTGCTGCGCCGGCTGCTCCCCGTGCTCGCGGGTGCGCGCGGCGTGCGCCGCGCCGCCTATGCCGCGTACGACGACGCCGCGCACGTGCTGGTGCACCGCTGGGCCGCCACCGGCGACGGCGGGGTGGAGGAGTCGGAGCTGGAGATGGAGCCCGAGCGGCTGCACGCGCTGCTGGCCGACGACGCCGGCGGCGACCGCCCGCTGCGGCCGGTGGACAGTGCCCCCGCCTGGGCGCTGCGCGACCTCCTCCCCGGCATCGACCCGGAGAAGTGGTGGATCCGCGCGCGCGCGGTGGCGCACGACGGGCGCTGGCTCGGCGTCCTCGTCCTCGCGGAGCCGCGCCGACGTATGATGCAGCGCAAGACGGACGAGACCATGGACGCCGGCGGCGACGTGCTGGAGCTCTGCCTGTCGCGCGCGCTGATGCTGCGCGAGCGCCAGCAGGCCGACGAGGCGCGGGCGCAGGCCGTGCGCTCGCTCGCCGCGCCCCCCAGCGACCGCGTGCGCACCGCCGAGGCCGCCGCCGGCGAGGCGCGCCGCGACCTGGAGTCGCTGCGCGCGCGGATGGAGGCGCTGGAGGCGGCCGCGGCGAGCGCCACCGGGATGCTGATGGAGGCGCACGTGGACCTGGACCGGCGCGCGCAGCGCCACCAGCGGCAGACGCGCGTGCTCTACCTGCTGCGCAAGCTGCTGGAGCGCAGCGCCGAGGGGATGCCGCCGCAGGAGTTGGCCGAGGAGGTGGTGAAGACGGTGTCGGAGGCGTTCGGCGGGAGCCGCTGCTCGCTGCTGCTGATCGACGAGCACGCCGGCGAGCCCGAGCTGCGCCTCTGCGCCGCGGTCGGCCTCCCGCCGATGATCGACACCGACGCGGTGCGCGTCCCGATGGGGCGGGGAATCTCCGGCGCGGTGGCCCGCTCGCGCACGGCGCTGGTGGTGCGCGACCCGGACGAAGGGGTGACCCACCCGCTGATGCGCGACGCGTGGTACACCGGCCCGGCCTTCGTCTCCCTCCCGCTCCTCTGCCGCGGGCAGCTGCTGGGGGTGCTCAACCTGAGCAACTTCCGCGCGGGGACGGTGGACGACTACGAGGTGGAGCAGCTCCGGCTGGTGGCGCTCTGCGTGGGGCTGCTGGTGGACCATGCCGCGCTGGGGCAGCGGCTCTTCGCCGGCCAGGTCGCGTGACCGAGGCGTCGCTCCCCGCCGACGCGGATCTCGGCGCGCTGATCCGCCACGCCGCCGCGCGCCCGCTGACCGCGGCCGAGGCGGAGGCGGCGTTCGGCGAGGTGATGGAGGGGCGCGCCACGCCGGTGCAGATCGCCGCGCTGCTGGTGGCGATCCGCGTCCGCGGCGCGGTTGCGGCTGAGGTGGCGGGCGGGGTGCGCGCGCTGCGCCGAGCGATGGTTCCCGTCCCGGGCGACCCCACGGGGCTGGTGGACACGTGCGGGACGGGCGGCGGCGCCATCACCACCTTCAACATCTCCACCGCCGCGGCGCTGCTCGCGGCGGGGGCGGGCGCGCGCGTGGCCAAGCACGGCAACCGCTCGTTCACCAGCCGCTGCGGGAGCGCCGACGTGCTGGAGGCGCTCGGCGTGCGGCTGGAGCTCACGCCGGAGCAGGAGGCGCGGGTGCTGGAGCGTACGGGGATCGTCTTCATGTTCGCCCCGCTGCACCACCCGGCGATGAAGCACGTCGGCCCGATCCGCCGCGAGCTGGGGATGCCGACCATCATGAACGTCCTCGGCCCCGTCACCAACCCCGCCGGCGCCCGCCGCCAGGTGGTGGGCGTCTCGGACCCCGCGCTGCTGGAGCTGATCGCCGGCGCGCTGGCCGAGCTGGGCCACGACCGCGCCCTGGTCGTCCACGGCGAGCCGGGGCTCGACGAGCTGAGTCCGCTGGGGACCACGCAGGTGCTGGAGGTGGCGGACGGCGGCTGGACCCGCCGCACCTTCGACCCGGCCGCCGAGCTGGGGTGGGACCCGATCCCCGCGGCGGGGCTGGAGGGCGGCGACCGCGAGGAGAACGCCGCCAAGGTCGAAGCCGTCCTGCGTGGAAGCCTGGGAGGCGCCGCCCGCGCCGCCGTGGTCCTCAACGCTGGCGCCGCGATCTACTGCGCCGACCTGTCCCCGTCGCTGGTCGACGGCATCCGCGCCGCCGAGGTTGCGCTGGACGCGGGCAGGGGATGGGCCAAGCTCGAGGAGCTGCGCGACGCATCGGCGTGATCGGCGCCGGGGCGAATCGTCATCCAACGCGGTTCGTGGAGGCCAGCCAATGTTCGTGATTGCGTCACCCGCCCGCTTTCGCGTCATCCGGGTCCTACCCGCGCTTGCGCTCGTCGCCCTCTCGGCCGCTACCTGCCCGCGCGCGAACCCGCCGGGCGCGCAGGGCTCCCCCCCGGCCGCCGAGGTGCCGGCGGCGCGGGGCGGGGTCGACGGGGCCTGGGTACACCGCGAGATGCCGGTGCGCTACCTGGAGTCGATGACGCTGGCTACCCACGGCGACGCGGTCACCGGCGAGGGAACGTACATGATGGAGGGCGGGCGGCGGGGGAAGACCACGATCTCCGGCACCTGGCGGGGCGGGGTGCTCACGCTCTACATCGTGCGCGACACCGGCGTCCGCGAGCACTGGATGGGGCGGCTGTCGGGCGGCGCCCTGAGCGGCGAGCTCTCGATCGACGGCGACCACCGGCCGTTCGACTTCATCCGCCCGGAGTGAGGACCAGAGGCAGCGCGTTCCTTTCCTCTGGTTCTCCGGACCTCTGGGTGAGACGAATCTGTTTGCTGAAATGCAGAATCAATCGAGAGGGGCCCGCGTGCATCGCTGCACGCGGGCCCCTCGCCGTCATCGGGACGATGCCCGGGTCACCAGCTCATGCGGCAGCCGCCGGTCCCCGCGTTGATCCAGTTCTGCTGGATCAGGAAGTCGCGCCCGCCCAGGTTCACGTTGGCCACGCCGCCGTTGGCCGTGGTGTAGGTGGTGCCGAAGTTCCACGCGCACTTGTCGGCGTTCTCGTTGCCCACGCTGTCGTACCACGCGTTGCCGTTCATGTCGGTGGTGGTCTCCTCGATCTCGTGCGTGAGCACGCTCACCTCGGCGTCGGCGGCCGGGTCGTTGTTGGGCGACTTGGTGCCGTTGGAGCAGGCGGCCGCCTTGGCGTAGTCGTACGGCATGGCGGAGTACAGCACGCTGCGCGTCACCCCGGCCACGGTCACGTTCCCCCAGCTGTGGTAGGCGCAGTACTGCGTGCCGAAGCCGCCGCCCAGGTTCACCGAGCCCGCGGTGAACACGTTGTACAGCGTGCCCGCGTCGTAGGTGAGCTTGCCGTTGTTGAAGGCGTACTGCAGCATCGCCAGGATCTGGGTGTCGGTCACCCGCTTGGTGCCGGTGGGCACGCCGTAGCTGTTGTTGGCCCAGAACTGGGTGTAGGCCACGACGTTACTGATCGCGGTGCCGGCCGCGTTGGTGTAGGTGGTGTTGATGTTGAAGTAGGGCGACCCGCCCAGGTGGTTCATCACCCACCCCACGTTGGAGCCGTCGGACGCGCCGATCCCGGTGCTCCCCGCCGCGGGTCCGCCCGCGTAGATGGTCGATGCGGCCCAGTACACGGCCGCCACCCGGGTCTGCGCCTGCAGCACGGGCCCGCCGTGGTAGGAGATGCCGGTGCTGGTGGCCGCGGCGCCCACGCCGCCGGCGTTGCCGTTGCCGTCGAAGAGCGGCCGCTGGGGCGCGCTCCGGAGGCCGACGACGCCCAGGTGCGGCTGGCCGTCCTGGAGCGCGGGGTCGGTGGGACGGGCGGCGGTCGGCTGGCCGGCGTCGGAGCAGGCGGCCAGGAGGAGCGCCGCGGCCGAAGCCACGGCGAGGGACGAGATGCGGGGCATGCGACCTCCATGGGATGGATAGCTGCCGGCGGCGCCGAGACGGTCGCCGCCGCGCGTGGACGCACCCTGGTGGGAGGCCGGGTCCATGCTGGGGTTGCGAGGGTAAGCAGTACAATCCCCGGACCACGCCGCGCCGATCCGCCCGGGCGTCCCGGACGCTCCATCAACCCCGTGCACGCCAACCGCTTGCGAATCCGCCCGCCCGTCCGCGGCCGGCGCGCGCCCGCCTCCTCCGGTCCGCCGACCGCACCATTCTGCGCCATCCCGCACCATCTCGTTCCAGACCCACCGAAAAACTGCCGTCTCACGCAGAGACGCGGAGGAACCGAGAGATGCTGTTCTCTCAGTTCCTCCGCGCCTCTGTGTGAAACGGCAGTTTGCTGAGTCGTGGCCGCGCTACAGCCCGAAGACCGCGCGCAGGTCCCACGGCCCCGGAATCGGCGACGCGATGGCCTTCTCCAGCACCACCATGCGCCGGTCGGCCTTGGCGATGCGCCCCACCACGAACGGCACCGGCTCGTCCTTCACCACCATCGCACGCCTCCTCGGGGTTGGCCTGGCCATCCGTCCGCGCGCCAGCACGCCCATGCGTCGCCGGGTGGCGCGGCGCGGGCGAAAGGGGCGGGGGACGGGCGTCATCGGGCTCCGGCTGAAAGTGCCAAGTGCTGAGTGCCAAGTGCTGAGTGCTAAAGTAAGTGCAGTTCAGCACTTGGCACTTGGCACTCAGCACTGCCGTTGATCAGTATTTCCGAATCACCCCGACCACGATCCCCTGGATGACCACGCGGTCGCCCGAGTAGAACATCGCCTGCATCGTGGGGTTCGCCGGCTGGAGGCGGACGCGGCCGCCGGACTCGCGGTAGAACTTCTTCACCGTGGCGGCCTCGCCGTCCACCAGCGCCACCACCATCTCGCCGTTCTCCGCCGTCTGGCGCGAGTTGACGATGATGTAGTCGCCGTCGCGGATCTGCTCGTCGATCATCGACTCGCCCTTGACCCGCAGCACGTAGTTGTTCCCCCGGCGGATCATGTCGTGCGGCACGGCGACGGTGTCCTCCTGCCCGGCGAAGACCTCCAGCGGCAGGCCGGCGGCGACCGTGCCATACAGCGGGAGCTCCATGGCGAGCGAGTTGGGGTCGGTGCGCACCACCTCGAGCGAGCGGCTCTTGTTGTAGTTCTTCCGGAGGAAGCCCTTTTGCTCCAGATTGGTCAGGTGCTCGTGGACGGTCGCCAGCGACGAGTAGTCGAACGCGTGCGCGATCTCCTCGTAGCTGGGCGAGTAGCCGTTGCTGTCCACGAACCCCTCGACGTAGTCCAGGATCTGCCGCTGCTTCTTGGTGAGCGCCATTGCGCGTCTCCGCTCGCTTCTGTGGGTTGCTCCGAACAGGCACCGAAGCGAATGTAACCGAAGGCAAACCGAAGCGCAAGGAAAACGTGGTGGGTGCTGCAAAGGACAACATTCTCGACCGCATCGTCGCTGTCAAACACGCCGAGGTCCGCGCCCTCCGGGGCCGGGCCTCGGAGCTTCACGGGCGCGCGGCGGACGCGCCGGAGCCCCGCGGCTTCGCGGCCGCGCTCCGCCGCGCCGCCGAGGTCCGCCTCCTCGCCGAGGTCAAGCGCCGCTCCCCCTCCGCCGGCGAGATCCGCCCCGGGGCGGATCCGGTCGAGGTGGCGCGTGCGTACCAGCAGGGGGGCGCGGCGGCGCTCTCGGTGCTCACCGACCGCGACTTCTTCGGCGGCGAGCTCGATTTCCTCGTCCGCGTCCGTGCCGCCGTCGCCCTCCCCGTGCTGCGCAAGGACTTCGTCGTGGACGCGCTGCAGCTGCACGAGGCGCGCGCCGCCGGGGCCGACGCCGTGCTGCTGATCGTCCGCATCCTCCCCGACCCCCTGCTCGCCGAGCTGCACGCGGCGGCCCGGGACATGGGGATGGACGCGCTGGTGGAGGTGCACGACGCGGAGGAGATGGCGCGCGCGCTCGCGGCCGGGGCCACGCTGGTCGGCGTCAACAACCGCGACCTGGCCACCTTCACCACCGACCTGGGGCTCTCCGAGCGCCTCGCGGCGGACGTCCCCGCCTCCGTCACCCTCGTCGCCGAGAGCGGGATCCGCACGGCGGCGGACGTGGACCGGCTGGGCGCGGCGGGGTTCGACGCGATCCTGGTCGGCGAGTCGCTGATGCGGCAGCCGGACCTCGCCGCCGCCGCCGCCGCGCTCGCCGGGCGGACGAAGTCGCCGCGCGCATGATGAATCCCGTATCCAGCATGCGGAACCGCCTGGTCTCACACGGGGTCAACGGGGTTGATGTTCACCGTTCACCCCATTGACCCCGTGTGAGATCCATCCTTTTTCAGGATTCGAGATGAGCCAGGGCTGGCCCCCCGCGGTGAAGGTCTGCGGCCTCACCCGCCACGAGGACGCGGCCGCCGCCGCCGCCGCGGGCGCGCGCTACCTCGGCGTCATCCTGGCCCCGGGCGGGCGGCGCACGGTGGCGCCGGGCGATGGAGCAGTTATCTTTGCGGACCTCCGGGTGCAACGCGTCGGCGTGTTCGTGAACGCCTCGGCGGACGAGCTCCGCCGCGCCGCGGAGGCCGCGCGTCTGGACGTGCTGCAGCTCCACGGCGACGAGCCGCCGGAGCTCGCGGCGGCGCTGCAGGACGAGGGCTTCACCGTGTGGAAGGCGCTCCGGCCGCGCTCGGGTGACGAGCTGGCCGCCGGCCTCGTCCTCTTCTCGGGCGCGGTGGACGCGATCCTCCTGGACGGGTGGAGCGCCGACGCGCGCGGCGGGACGGGGACGGCGTTCCCCTGGCGCGAGGCGGCGGAGCGGCTCGACGAGATGCCGCCGGAGACCATGCTGGTGGCCGCCGGCGGGCTGCGGCCGGACAACGTGGCCGAGGCCGCCTCCATCCTCCGGCCCCAGGTGGTGGACGTGAGCTCCGGCGTGGAGCGCGCGCCGGGGGTGAAGGACCACGCCGCGGTGCGGGCGTTCGTCGCCGCGGTCCGCGCGCTGGCGGATTGATCGCAGCGGCCGAGCGGTTGAAACCGCGGCAACGACCACGCGATGTCCGCCTGCGCGGACGACCGGCCCTAGTGCAGCCGAGGGTCCGGGGCACGCCACTCGCCCCGCCGTCGCCGCG
>DASYJZ010000052.1:0-1974 GCA_035995965.1 Longimicrobium sp.
ATGGCCAGCGTGCGCAGCCGCCGCTCGTTGCGGACGTGGCGCACCACCGCGAACGCCAGGAAAGCGATGATGACCGAGGTGAGCCCGATCACGATGGTCTGCAGCGAGCGGATGCGCGCGGCGTCGCGCAGCGCCCGGCCGCGCAGCGCGTTCTCGCGGAGGAGGGCGCGGTTCTCCTGCTCCTTCTTCTCCGCGTCGAACTGCACCCGCAGGCGCGACGTGTTCTCCTCGCGGAGCTGGTCCCCCAGCGCGCTCTGCAGCGCGATCTGCGCAGTGCGGGCGTCGAGCGCGCCGCGTACGTCGCCCGTGGCCGCGAGCGCCTGCGCGCGCTCGTCCTGCACCTTCTCCATGAAGCGCGCGTTGCCGGTCGCCCGGAAGCGCACGGCGGCGGAGTCCAGGTCGCGGAGCGCGTCGGCGTTGCGGCCCAGGCGGCGCTGCGCGGCCCCGCGCGAGAGCCGCGCGCGGGCGGCGCTCTCGGCCTCGCCGTGCGCGTCGAAGTACGCCAGCGCCTGGTCCAGCCAGCGCAGCGCCTCGGCCGGGCGGCCGAGCTTGGAGAGCACCACGCCGATGGCCCGGCTGCACTCGGCCACCTCGCCGGCGTCGCCCAGGCGCCGCTCCGCCTCCAGCGCGCGGCGGTAGTAGCCGAGCGCCGCGTCCAGGTCGCCCTTCTGCTCCAGCGTGCTCCCCAGGTTGTAGAGCACGGTGGCGACGTTCTCCTGCGCGCCCGTGCGCTGATGAATCGACAGGAGCTGGCGGTAGTACTCAATGGCGCGGTCGTACTGCGCCACGCGCCGGTCGGCATAGACGTTGGCGATGGCGTTGAGCGTGTGGTGCGTGCGGCTCTCCACGCGGAGCCGCGCGTAGAGCGCGTACGCCTGGTTCAGGTCCTCCAGCGCGCCGCCCAGCTCGCCGCGGTAGGAGCGGAACTCGCCGCGGACCAGCAGCGCCGCCGCCAGCAGGGGATCGTCGCGCAGCCGCCGCCCCTCGCGCACGCCGAAGTCGAAATCCGCCACCGCGAGGTCGCCCTGGCCGGCGGCGTCGTGTGCGTAGCCCCGGCAGACGCGCAGGTCGGCGTAGCTCCGCGCGTCGCCCGCGCGCCGAGCTTCCTCCATCCCCCGCTCCGCGAGCGCCAGCATCGCGCCGGGCTCCGCCGACCCGGCAGACGTCCAGCACTGCAGCGCCACCGCCTTCAGCCGCAGCGCCCGGTCCTCGGGCCGCCGCAGCATCGGGAGCGCCTGCTCGACCAGGCGGAGGGCGTGCGCGTCGTCCACGTCCTGCAGGCGCTCGGCCTGTGCGACCAGCGCCCGCGCGTCGGCCGCGCGCTGCGCCGAAAGCGGAGCGGCCGCGACCAGGGCGATGGCCGTCACCAGGAGCGCGTGCCTCATCGAATCCGGGTCGAGAGAGGAGAGGGGGGAAGGTCAGGCAGGCGGGGAGAGAGCACGCGTCAATTCTCACGCGCACGGCCCCGGCGCGCCAGAGCTTCGATGCCGGGGACCAATCCGCGGCGCGTGAATCGAGTCCGGTAACAGCATCTCACGCAGAGCCGCAGAGCCGCAGAGGAGGCGCGGCTGCTCCTGCGTCTCCGCGGCACTGCGTGGCGTCGAATCCTTACTCCGCCAGCTCGCGCACGCGCCGCTCGAGGAAGCGCCGCTCGGGCTCCTGGCGGGCGAGGGCGAGGGCGCGCTCGTAGGCGGAGCGGGCATCCGCCGCTCTCCCCAGCCGGCGAAGGAGGTCGGCGCGGGCGGAGTGGGCGAGGTGGTAGTCGGCCAGCTCGCCGCGGAAGAGGAGGGCGTCGATGAGCGCCAGGCCCGCGGCGGGTCCGTCGCGCATGGCCACGGCGGCGGCGCGGTTGAGCGCGATCACCGGCGACGGCTCCACGCGCAGCAGCACGTCGTAGAGCCCCACGACCTGCGTCCAGTCGGTGGCGTCGGCCGTGGGCGCCTCGGCGTGCACCGCGGCGATCGCCGCCTGGAG
>DASYJZ010000053.1:0-6254 GCA_035995965.1 Longimicrobium sp.
CTTCTCCGGCGCGCCCGCCAGCCGCCGCGAAGGCACGTACCCGACTCGACCATGCGTTCCTCGCACCTCTCGCTGCTGACCGCGGCACTCCTCGTCGCGGCCGCGAACCACGTCGGCGCGCAGCAGCTCCCCGGACCCGCGGAGCTGCCGTGGAACTCGCCGCCGCGGAGCGTGCGCTTCGCCCTCCACCGGCTGGGCCTGCGGGAAAGCGCGGCCACGGCGGCCGGGGCCGATTCGACTCTGGTGTTCACGGCTGCGATGCCGGGCGCCAACGCGAGGCTCACCACCCGGTTCCGCGCGGGGCACCTCTGGCACGCGCTCCTCACCGTGCAGGGTGATTCGGCTGCGCTGCAGCAGGTCCTGAACGGCTATGCGGCGGCCGTGTCCGCCCGGCACGGCCAGCCCCAGGCCGGGGAGCCGCGATCGCGGTGGGTGCTCCGGGACGGCCGGGCGTTCACCCTGCCACGCGCCCCTACGCGGCTGGAGAACGGTACGTTCGGCTTCGCGGTGTCCTTCCACGGCAGATAGCCCGGCCAGGTGATCCCTCGCCGTGGCGCGATTCCTCCGGCCGGTCCCCGTTCCCACGCTCCGCAGCATGCCCGTTCCCTACGGCCCCGGTGAGGTCGCCCTGGCCGAAGGCCTCACCCGCGAGTTCCTGATGCACCACGGCGTGTGCCCGCGGCGGCGGAGCCCGGACGGCACGCTGGTGGTGGCCGCGGCGCCGGGGGCCCTCCTCGACGCGCTCGACGAGCTTGCGTTCGCGTACGGGGCTCCGGCTGAGGCCGAGCCGGCGCCGCGGGACGAGGTGGAGCAGCTGATCGAGCGCATCGCCACGCGCGCGGACCGCAGCATCGAGCTGGCGCAGGCATACGCGGGCGACGAACTGGCGACGGACGTCCGCGACCTGGCCAACCAGCCGCCGGTGATCCGCTACGTGAACCTGCTGGTCCGCGACGCCTATGACGCGGGCGCCAGCGACATCCACCTGGAGGCCGCCCGCGAGGGGCTCGCCGCGCGCTTCCGGATCGACGGCGTGCTCGTCCCGGCACCTGAGGCGCCCTCGGATCTGCAGCACGCCGTCGTCTCGCGCATCAAACTGCTGGCCGAGCTCGACATCGCCGAGCGGCGGCGGCCGCAGGACGGGCGCATCCGCGTGCGGCTGGAGGCGCGCGAGCTGGACCTGCGGGTATCCACCGTGCCCACGCTCTTCGGCGAGAGCGTGGTTTTGCGCCTGCTGGACCGCGGCGGCCGCCCGGTCGCGCTCGCCGAGCTGGGAATGCCGGAGGGTGTCTTCGCCCAATTCGAGCGGCTGGCGCGCAAGCCCCACGGCATGCTGCTGGTGACGGGGCCGACCGGGAGCGGAAAGACGACCACGCTCTACGCCGCGCTCGCGCTCCGCGACCGGGCCGCCGAGAAGGTCGTGAGCGTGGAGGACCCGGTCGAGTACCAGGTACCCGGCGTGACCCAGGTGCCCGTGCACCGCACGGCCGGCGTCACCTTCGCAGCGGCGCTCCGCTCGATCCTGCGGCAAGATCCAGACGTGGTGATGGTCGGCGAGACGCGCGACCCGGAGACCGCCGAGATCGCCGTGCAGGCCGCGATGACGGGCCACCTGGTATTCTCCACCCTGCACACCAATGACGCGGTCGGTGCGATTCCCCGACTGCTGGACCTGGGCGTCCCCGAGTACCTGATTGCGGGCACCGTCGAGGGGATCCTGGCGCAGCGGCTGGTGCGGAAGCGCTGCGACGCCTGCCTGGAGGAGTACCGACCCTCCGCCGATGCGCTTGCGCGCCTCTCCGCCGGGCTGCCGGCCCCCGAGCGGCTCTTCCGCGGCGCCGGGTGCCCCGCCTGCCGCGGGACCGGGTTCCGCGGCCGCGCCGGGGTTTTCGAGCTGCTGGTGATGAACGACCGGCTCCGCGACGCGGTGGTGCGCCGCGCGCCGCGCTCAGAGCTGGCGGCCGCGGCGGTCGAGGGCGGGATGCGCCCGCTACGGGCGGACGGCTGGGACAAGGTGCTGGGGGGGGTGACCACCGTGGAGGAGGTGCTGCGTGTCGTCCAGGAGTAGCCGCCACGCCCCGGCCGCGGGGTTCACGCTCATCGAGATGCTGGTGGTGATCGCGATCATCGCCGTGCTCGCCGCGGTCGTCGCGCCCGAGATCTTCCGCAACGTGGGCGACGCGAACACCAGCGCGGCCCGGAGCCAGGTGGAGGTGTTCGGGCTGGCGCTGGACCAGTACCGCCTCGACGCGCACGCGTATCCCACCACCGAGCAGGGACTGGCGGCGCTCCGGATCGCGCCGCCGGCGGGGGTCCGCGGCTGGCGGGGGCCGTACCTCAAGCGCCCGGTCCCCGACGATCCCTGGGGGCACCCGTACGTCTACCTCTCGCCCGGTCGCGTGAACCCGCAGGCGTACGACCTGTACTCGCTGGGCCGGGACGCGCGCGAGGGCGGCGAGGGCGAGGACGCCGACATCACCTCGTGGGGCGGAGCCGACCGGTGACCTCCGAAGCGGGCTTCGCCTACCGCGCCGCACAGAGCACCGGGGCGATCGAGTCCGGCGTGGTTCGGGCCGAGAGCGCCGAGGCCGCCCGCAGCCTGCTCGCGGGGCGCGGCCTTTTTCCGCTGGAGCTGCGTGCGGAGGACGCCATGGAGCGCGCCGGGGCGCGTCTTCCGCCGGCCGACCTGGCGCTCGGCCTGCGGGTGTTCGCCACGCTCCTGGAGTCCGGGCTCCCGCTCGCGCGCGCCCTGGCCGCGATGGACGAGCTGGTGCCGGCGTCGTGGAACGCAGTGCTCCCGCCGCTGCGCGACGCGGTGCGCGAGGGGAAGAGCCTGGCGGGCGCGCTCGCCGAGTCGCCCGTGGCCTTTCCGCCACTGGTGATGGGGCTCCTCGCCGCGGGCGAGGCCGGCAGCGGGCTGGCCGCCGCGGTGACGCGCGCCGCCGAGCTCGCCGAGCAGCAGGTGGAGACACGCCGGGCCATCCAGGGCGCGCTCGCCTACCCGATCCTCCTCGCCTGCGCGGGCACGGCGTCGGTCGCGCTCCTGGTCACCTTCGTTCTCCCCCGCTTCGCCGCCATCCTCGCGGACCTGGGGCAGCGCCTCCCGCCCACCGCGCGGCTGGTGCTCGCCGCCGCCGACGCGGTGCGCGCGGGGTGGCTCCCCGCGCTGGGCGTGGCCGCCGTGCTCACGGCCGCGTGGCGGCTGTGGACCGCGTCGCAGCCGGGGCGCGAGCAGTGGCACGCGCTCCTCCTGGACCTCCCGCTGGTGGGCCGCGCGCGCCTGGCGGCCGCGACCGGTCGCTTCGCGTCCGCCCTGGCCGCCCTGCTGGAGAGCGGGGTGCCGATCGCGCCGGCGCTGGCGCACGCCGGCCGCGCCGCGGGCGACGCGGCGGTGGAGGCACGCGTGCGCTCGGCGCGCGACGCGGTGCTCGGCGGCCAGCGGCTCTCCGCCGCGCTGGAGGGGGAGGGCGCCGTCACCCCCACCGCCATGCGCCTGGTTCGCGCGGGCGAGGAGACGGGACGCCTGGCGGCGATGCTCACGCAGGCGGGGCGGGTGGAGAGCGCGCGGGCCGCGCAGCTGGTGCAGGGCGCGGTGCGGGTGATCGAGCCGACGCTCATCGTCGCCTTCGGGGGACTGGTGGCGCTGGTCGCCGCCGCGCTCCTGCAGGCCGTCTACAGCGTGAGGCCGGTCCCGTGAGGGGCGCGCTCCGGCTCCCGGCGGGCCGCGCGGGCGTCACGCTGATCGAGCTCGCGGTGGCGCTGGCGATCCTCGGTGTCGCGGCCACGGTCACCGGCCTCGCCGTCCGCGCCATGCCCGAGCCGGACGCCGCGCAGAAACGGGACGGGCGGATCGACGCGGCGCGACGCCGGTCGCTCTCGGAGCGGCACCCGGTCGCGGTGGAGCTCGCGGACTCGGGCGCGCTGCTGCGCGCGGTGGTGTTCCCCGACGGGCGGGTGGTGGCCGACCCGGCGCTGCAGGTGGACCCGCTCTCCGGGAGGCGGCGTGAAGCGGCTCGGTGACGCGGGCGCGGTGCTGCTCGAAGTGCTGGTGGCGCTCTCGATCCTCTCCGTGGGCGGCACGGCCGCGGTGCTCGCCACCGCCGAGTCGGCCCGCGCGGTGGCGCACGCCCGCGAGCGCGACCAGGAGCTGCGCGCCGCGAGCGCGTTCATGGACGCGGTGGCGCTCTGGCCGCGCGAAGACCTGGACCGCCGCCTGGGGGACCGTCGCCAGGGCCGCTGGGTCCTGCGGGTGGACCGGCCCGACCGTCGCCTCTACGTCGTCGAGCTGCGCGACGGCGCGGGGACGGAGCTCCTGCGCACCTCGCTCTTCCGCCCCGACACGTCGAGCCATGACCTCCCCTAGCCCCCGCGGCCCCCGCGCCGGCTTCACCCTGCTCGAGGTGGTGGTCGCGCTGGCGGTCTCCGGCCTGGTGCTGCTCGGCGCGCGGGTGATGCTGGAGCAGGTGGCCGACGGCGCGGAGCGGATCGCCGCCGGGGCGGCCGGCGCGGACCGCGACGCGAACGCCGAGCGCTCGCTGCGCGACCTGGTGTCGCGCATCGAGGTCTCGCCCGGCGAGGGGCGAAGGGTCGTCGGCGACGCGCGCGGGGTGAGCTTCTCCACCTGGTGCGACGTGCCGGCGGGATGGCAGGAGCGCTGCACCGCCACCCTGGGGGTGGTGCGCGTGGGGGAGGCCAACGTGCTGGCGCTGGCGAGCCCGGGCCTCCAGGTGGAGCCGGTGCGGCGCGGCTTCGAGCGCGGATCGCTCCTCTACCTGGCGGACCCGGGCGAAGGGGGCGCCTGGGTGCGGGCGTGGGACTCCGCCGTCTCTTCGCCCCTCGCCATCGGCGTGGTGATCGACGCCGACACGCTCATCCTGCGCATCGGCGAGCGCGGATGAGGGCCGTGCCGCGGCTTCCGCATGCCGCCCGCACCCGCGACGGCGGGTTCGCGCTGATCGCGGTGCTCTGGGTGATGGTGGGACTCTCGGCCCTGGCGCTGGCGGGGACGCTGGCGGCGCGCGATGCGGTGAGCGCGGCCACCAACCGCGCGGAGCTGGCGCGCGCCGCCTGGGGCGCGGAGGACTGCCTGGAGCGCGCCCGCGCCGCGGTCTCGGCCGCGCTGGCGGGGGCGGGCGAGGAGGGGCCCGACGCTCCCACCTGGCGCGCGCTGGACCGCGCGGCCGGTGCCTCGCCCCTGGTGCGGGGGTGCGACCTCGCGCTGGTCCCCGCGGGGCGGAGGGTGAACCTGAACGCGGCGGACGGGGACATGCTACGCCGGCTCTTCGTGGCGGCGGGGGCTGGCGGTCCGCGCGCCGACTCGCTGGCCGACGCGCTGCTCGACTGGCGCGACGCCGACGACCGGCCGCGCCCCTTCGGGATCGAGGCCGCGGGCTACCGCGCCGCGGGACGTCCCCTCCCGCGCAACGACGCGCTGGCGGACGAGCGGGAGCTGGCGGAGGTGCGGGGCTTCGAGCGGCCGGGCGGGGTCGACACGCTGCTCACGGTGGAGCCCGGACGCGTCTTCCTGGACCGCGCGCCCCCCGCCGTGCTGGCGTCGCTCCCGGGGATGACCCCCGAGGTGGTGGCCCGCCTGCAGCAGCTCCGGAGCCCCACCGGCGGCGCGCCCGCGCTCGCGGTGGTGGCGGACGCGCTCTCCCCGCCCGCGCGCGATGCCCTGCTGCGCGCGTACCAGGACCTCGCATCCCTCACGGCACCCGTCCCCGACGCCTGGATCGTCACCGCGCGGGGGCGCAGCGGCACCCCGGCGCTCACCGCGGCGGTGCAGGTGCGCCTGGTGCGGGCCGGCGCGCGGGCGGCGGTGGTGCGCCGCCGGAGCTGGATCGAATGAGCGGCTCCATCGGGATCGCGATCGGCGCCGCCGCCGTGCGCGCGGTGGTCGTCCGCGGTGGGCGGGTGGTGGCCGCCAGCGAGGCGCAGCTGGGTACGGGCGACACCCTGGCCGAGGTCGTCGCCGAGCTCCTGGGCGCCGCCCGGGTGCCACGGTGGCCCCGCCCCCCGGTGACGGTGGCGCTCGGGCCCGCGCGCGCCCAGGTGCGTCGCGTCTCCGGTCTTCCCCCGCTCACCGACCCACGCGTGCTGGCCGAGATTCTCCGCGAAGGGTCGGGCCGGTTCTTCCTGCGCAACGGGGTGGCGCCGGTGACCACCGGCGTGCGCGTGGAGGGGCCGGGCACCGTCTGGTGCGGCGCGCTCGACGGCGACGCCGTGCGGGCGGCCGAGGAAGGGTGCCGCCGGGC
>DASYJZ010000054.1:0-4796 GCA_035995965.1 Longimicrobium sp.
CCCCACGTGCAGGTAGCCGTTCTCGGGCGCGAGGGTGCGGAAGATGGGCTCGCACAGGCGCACGGCCTGGTCGGGGCCGCCCACCATCAGGCAGTAGCCCACCTTGAGGCCCCACACGCCGCCGCTGGTGCCCGCGTCGACGAGGTGGAGACCGCGCGCCGCCAGCTCCGCCGCGCGCCGCTTGCTGTCGTGGAAGTTGGAGTTGCCGCCGTCGATCAGCACGTCGCCGGGCTGCATCGCGGCGGCGAGCCTGGCGAGGGTGTCCTCGGTGGGCGCGCCGGCGGGGACCATCACCCACACCACGCGGGGCGCGGGGAGCGCCCCGACCATCTCCTCGAGCGAGCCGGCCGCGGCTGCGCCGGGCGCGGCGCCGACTTTTCGGGTCAGCTCCGGGTCGAGGTCGAAGACCTCGACCTCGTGGCCGCCGCCGAGCAGCCGCTCGACCATGTTGCCGCCCATCTTCCCCAGCCCCACCATCCCCAGCCGCATCGCCGCCTCCGCTGTTCCGGGTCCCCTCGCCGCGCCGGGCGGCCGAGCGATGCAATCAAGGGCGCGCCCCGCGCCCCGGCAAGTGCCGCAGTGGTGCCTCCTCGGAGCCAACCCCCTATACCACCCCCACGAGCTCCTGCGCGGCGGCGGGGCGGGGCTTCAGCAGCCTCCACGCCTCGATGCCGAAGACCGCGGCAAGCTTGCCGACGGTGTCGATCCGCGCGGTGGTGCGGGCGGCCTCGATCTCGGCGATGCGCGGCTGAGAGACGCCGAGCGCGCGCGCCAGGTCCCGCTGCGTCATCCCCCGCTGGTTCCGCAGCCGCAGGACGTTGCGCGCGAGCACGGTGGCAAGCTCCTGTTCCGCCACCGCAACGGCAGGATTTTCGCTTCGCACCTCGGCGGCGAGGTCGCGTGCGGCAACGGCGTTCATCCTCAGCGACATCAGTCCTCCTCCGCAAGGAAGCGTTCCCGAACCTTCGCCACGGCGGCGATCACCTCGTTCAGCCGTGCCCCCTGCCCACGACGCCGCGCTTGGGAAGCGCGTGCGTCACGAACAGCTCCTTCACCTCCGGCGCATCGTTCCAGAAGAAGAACAGGCGGTAGCCGCCGCTCCCGAGGTCCCGGATCTCGCTCATCGCCTTTTGCCTTGATAAGATTTAACGTATCAAACACAGGGGCGCAATACCCGTGTCTTCAGGGCCACCGGTCGAACACGCTGAGCTCGATTCCGAGGCGGAGGCAGCGAGCGCCGGTTCTCGACTGAGAACCGGCGCTCGTCCGGACATCGCCCTGCTCGGTGAAACGATCTACACGGCGCCTGCCAGCTCGTGGGCGGCACCGGCGGTGCGGCGCAGCTTCTGGGCGAGGTCGGCGATCAGGACCTGGGCGAAGGCGAGGGGGACCAGGCGGCTGTCGCTGCCGTCCTCGTCCATGAAGCGGCCCAGTGCCTCGGGGTGGAAGGTGTCGCCGAAGCGCTCCTGCGCCCAGGCGTCCACCAGCTCCAGCGGGAGCGTGGCGCCGACGTCCACCACCAGCGCGTCGTCGGCCTCGGTGAAGGCCACGTGCTCGCCGAAGCGGTGCATGATCCCGTTGCTGCGCACCGCCTCGGCCGCGGCGCGGCGAAGGGTGAGCGCGGCGGTCACCTCGCTGTCGGGCGCGTCCCACTCGGGGATCGCGTAGCGCACCACCAGGTCGGCGCGCCCGGCCTGCGGCAGCACGTATTCCTTGCTGTCCAGCAGGTGGCCGGCGATGCGCTTCAAGACCTCGGCCTCGGTGTAGCCGCGCGTCTTCACGTCGCGCCGCAGCTTCCAGCGGAAGAGCAGCTCGGGCTCGGGCTGCAGGAACACCGCCAGGTCGTAGGCGGCGCGCAGCTCGTCGCTGGGGAAGCCGAGGAGGCCGCGCACCAGCACCACCTCGTTGGGCTCCACCGTGCGCGCGGCGCCGAAGGTGCCGTCGGTGTGGTCGTAGCGCCGGTTGCGCACGGGACGCCCGCGGCCCAGGAGCTGGAGGTGCTCCTGGATCAGCGGGAAGTTGTGCACCGTGGGGTGCAGCGCGGTGAGGCCGAGCTCCTGCCGCTCCGCGCGGGTGTGCTTGTGGTAGTCGTCGAGCTCGAGCGTGGAGACGCGGTCGGCGCCGATCAGCGCGGCCACGCCCTCGGCCACGGTGCTCTTGCCGCTCCCCGAGTCTCCCACGATCCCCAGCACGAAGGGGTGGTGCGTCGGCTGGGGGCCGAGATCGTCGCTCATGCGGCGGGCGCGCTCGGGCGCGCCCGGTGATCGTGGGCCATAAAGACCTCCCATTTCCGGAAAGCGTAGGACGTGCATACTAGCGCGCGGTGCCGCGATGCGAAAGCTACATCGCGATCAGATACGTAGCAGCGCGCCGCATGCGCCACCTCGCGCGGCGTTCACGCGCGGCACGCACCGCCGGCCTGCGGAGCGCGCCCGCATCGCATAGGTTGCACTACCCGTGGCCGGGTGGCGGCGTGCCGTCCCGAACGGCCCCGATGCGAAGCCTCATCTTCTCCCCATCTTCCGGCGATGTCGAGCTACTGCGACGCGGCGCCCGGCCACGCGTGGCACGGGCCCTATCACGAGCACCAGTACGGCTTTCCGCTCACCGGCGACGACGCGCTGCTGGAGCGGCTGGCGCTGGAGATCAACCAGGCCGGACTCTCCTGGCTCACCATCCTGAAGAAGCGCGACGCCTTCCACCGCGCCTTCGACGGCTTCGACGTGGACCGGGTCGCGGCGTACGGCGACGAGGACCGGGCGCGGCTGCTGGCGGACGCCGGGATCATCCGCAACCGGCTGAAGGTCGACGCGGTGATCGAGAACGCGCGCCGCATCCAGCAACTCCGCGAGACGCACGGCTCGTTCGCGGGGTGGCTCGACGCGCATCATCCACTCTCCAAGGAGGAGTGGGTGAAGCTGTTCAAGCGCACCTTCCGCTTCACCGGCGGCGAGATCGTGGGCGAGTTCCTGATGAGCACCGGCTACCTCCCGGGCGCGCACCGCGACGACTGCCCCGTGCAGGCGCACATCCTCGCCGCCGGCCCGGCGTGGGCGCGGGCGACCGATCGCGCGACAGCGGGGTAGCACTCCGCGCACCTGGCCGTCGCGGCGCATCCTCCTTGATCGCAGTCGTTTACCCCTCAACCAAGAGTCGTTTGAATGAAGTGGTCGCATCTACAGATCCCGACACGGACGTTCGCCGCGCTCGCGGCGCTAGCGGTCTGCGCTGCGAGCCCGGCCCGGGCGCAGTCCTCGCCGCCCGGCGGGGCGCTCCCCTCGGTCGCGCGGATGCTACAGGTATTCGAGGAAGACGCGGTCGAGGACCGTACCGGCGGCACCGAGGGGATCGCGGCGGTACAGTGGGCGCTCATGCATCCGACGCAGGTCGCCCCGGCGAAGCTGGACTCGGTGCTGGCCGGGCTGGAGCGCATGGCCACGCAGTCGCCGACGCGGCTGGCGCGGGTGCGCGCGGTGATCCAGCTCGGGCGCGATTCCACCGGGTTCGACCGCATGCTGCGCGTGTACCGCGCCGCCGCGGCGTTCCCGGAGGTGCGCGACATGGCGATCTCTTCGATGCCCGACCCGAAGCTCCCGGCGCAGGTCGACGCCTGGATCGCGCTGCTGCAATCGATCGTGGTGCAGCCCGAGGGCGGCGAGGACTTCCCCGACGCACCGTTCGAGGCCATGCGCCAGCTCTACGCGCTCAAGGCTCCCGGCATCGCCGCGCTGCGCGACCTGCACCAGCGCGGCGCGGCCCGCAACCCCGCGGTCCGCGCGCTCCTGGCGAGCTGGGCGCGGCAGGACTTCAAGCTGCAGGAGAGCGCGCCGGGCTGACGGCGCGCCACTCGAATTGTGCAATCGCTTGCACAATTCATCCTCCCTCAGACCTCCCGATGAGCCAGCCGAATGTGGGCGTGACCGCCGCCGAACCGGACCCCGTCGACCTCGCGGGCTACCTGAGGCGTGTGGAGTACGAGGGCGCGCTGGAGGCGACGGAAGAGGTGTTGTGCGCGCTGCACCTGGCGCATGCCACGCACATCCCGTTCGAGAACCTCGACATCCTCCTCGGCCGGCCCATCCGGCTGGACCTGGCGTCGCTGCAGGCGAAGCTCGTGCACGGCGGCCGCGGTGGGTACTGCTTCGAGCAGAACTCGCTGCTCGCCGCCATGCTCGCGGAGGTCGGGTTTCGCGTGACGCGGCTGGCGGCGCGCGTGCGCTACGGCACCACGAGCGTGCTGCCGCGGACGCACATGCTGCTGCTGGTGCGCTGCGAGGGGCGGACTTGGCTGGCGGACGTGGGGTTCGGGGCGGAGGGGCTGCTTCTCCCGGTTCCGTTCGACAAGGGCGAGGTCAGCGAGCAGTTCTCCTGGAGCTACCGGGTCGTGCAGGAGGACGGCCTGTGGGTGCTGCAGTCGCTGCACGGCGAAGGGTGGACGGATCTCTACGCGTTCACGCTGGAGCCCCAGCACGCCGTGGATTACGAGATGGCGAACCACTTCACCTCGACGCACCCCGACTCGCGCTTCCGCCGCGCGGTCACCGCGCAGCTCGCCGCGCCCGGCGTGCGCCGCATCCTCCGCGGCGGCGAGCTGGTGGTGGACGAGGGCACCGCCATCACGCGGCGGAAGATCGAAGGGCCGGAGGAGCTGCTCGCCGTGCTGGCGGAGAGCTTCGGGCTGCGGGTGCCGGAGGGTACCCGCTTCGAACTGCCTGTCTGACGCGTGGACTCAGCAACGACCTGTCTCACGCAGAGCCGCGGAGCCGCAGAGAGAATCCCCTGTTTCTCTGCGGCTC
>DASYJZ010000055.1:0-11454 GCA_035995965.1 Longimicrobium sp.
CGAACGCCAGCAGCGTCCCCATGCTCACCAGCTGGCTCAGGATGCTGATGGGGAGCAGCCCCGCCGCGATCGACACGATCACCCCGGTGATGGCCGTGCTCAGGTGCGGCGTGCGCCAGCGCGGGTGCACGCGGCCGAACACCTCCGGCAGCAGCCCGTCGCGGCTCATGGAAAAGAAGATGCGCGTCTGCCCCAGCAGCGTCACCAGCATGGTGCTGAACAGGCCGAACAGCGCGCTGATCTTCACCACCGGGCTCAGCCAGGTCAGCCCCGTCGCGTCGATCCCCACCGCCAGCGGGTCGGGCACGTTCAGGCGCTGGTAGGGGACAATGCCGATCAGCACGGTGGCGACCGCGATGTAGATCACGGTGCAGATCGCCAGCGAGCCCAGGATGCCGATCGGCAGGTCGCGCTGCGGGTTCTTCGACTCCTGCGCGGCCGTCGACACCGCGTCGAAGCCCACGTAGGCGAAGAACATGATCGCCGCGCCGCGCAGCACGCCGCTCCACCCGAAGGCGCCGAACTCGCCGGTGTTCGGGGGGATGAAGGGCGTCAGGTGCGCGCGCCGCACGTACGCCGCGCCCGCCACGACGAAGACGATCAGCACCGCGACCTTCACCATCACCAGCACGGTGTTGGTGTTCGCCGACTCGCGGATGCCGAGGGTGAGCAGCGCCGCCACCAGCAGCACGATGCCGGCGGCGGGGAGGTTGAAGATCCCGTGCGCCGTCGCCCCGCCGGCGAGCGTCACCACCGCCTCGGGCGCGGCGGTGAGCCGCGGCGGCAGGTGGATCCCCAGGTCGCCCAGGAAGCTCACGAAGTACCCCGACCACCCCACCGCCACCGTCGACGCCGACAGCGCGTACTCCAGGATCAGGTCCCACCCGATGATCCAGGCGAAGATCTCGCCCGCCGTGGCGTACGCGTAGGTGTAGGCGCTGCCTGCGACGGGGATCATCGACGCCAGCTCCGCGTAGCAGAGCCCCGCGAAGGCGCAGGCGGCCGCCGCGATCACCATCGAGATCACCAGCGCGGGCCCGGCGTGCTGCGACGCCGCCGTCCCCGTCAGCACGAAGATCCCGGTGCCGATCACCGAGCCGATGCCGAGGGTGGTGAGGTTGACGGGGCCCAGCGAGCGGCGCAGGGTGCCGCTCCCCGCCTCCGCCTGCAGCTCCGAGATCCGCTTTCGTGTCAGGAACGCCATCCGCCGCCTCCGCGCTGGGTGTGTCCGGGAGAGTCTCCCGAACGCTACCCGGCCCGGCCGCGGCGGCGGTGTGCGTCTCGTACGAAGGTTGTAAGGGTGTGGTGAGGAAAGAATCCCCCGGGCTCTGCGCGCCCTCCTACCGCTGCGGCCGCAGGAACGCCCGTGCGAGCGCCGGCTCGGACCGCTCCGGGACGGCGCGGGCCATCAGGCGCTGCAGCTCGGCGTAGCGCTCGCGGGCCACGGTCGGGCTCCCGGCCAGCTCGGCGGAGCGGGCGGCGCCGAAGAGGGTGCGGGCCCGGTTCGGCTCCCTTCCCCGCACCGCCTCGTACGCCCGCAGTGCCTCGGCGGGCCTCCCCAGCTCGGCCAGCAGGTCGCCCTGCAGCTCGCGCGCGGGGAGTACCGCGCCGGGGGTCAGCGGGTGTTTCTCCAGCGCCTCCTCCCGCTCGGCGGCGGCGGCGGCCAGGCGGAGCGCCTCCTCGTCGTTCCCTTCGGCGCGGGCCAGCCAGGCCGCCGCCGCGGTACGCTGCACCGCCACCGCCTCGGCCCAGTACTCCTGCCGGGCGGCGGCCAGCCGGGCGCGCACCGAGTCGAGCTGCGCGACCTCGGCGCGCGCCAGCTCCACCTGGCCGCTGCGCGCCGCGCCCAGCGCGCGGGCGAAGTGGGTGATCGCCTCGGCGGCGGGAAAGGCAGGCGCAGGCCGTAGCGGCAAGGCCGCGGCCGCGGCCCAGCGCCTGCGCTCCAGGGCATAGCGCGCCGGGATCGCGGCCAGGGCGTAGTGGGCGGCGGCCGACGCCTCCGGGGTCACCGCACTCACCCCCCGCGCCTCCTCCACCACCCGGTGGGCCTGGTCGTCGCGCCCCTGCTGCAGGTAGGCGTAGACCAGGTAGTCCAGCGCGTGCAGCCGCTGGTCCCAGACCGCGCGCATCCCGCGCTCCCGCTCGTACCGCCGGGAGGCCTCCGCCGAGCTGAGGTTCGAGGCGATCGACTGGTCCCACATCCCCAGCCGCGTGTAGATGTGCGAGGGCATGTGCCGGGCGTGCGGCACGGAGGGGGCGATGCGGGCGTAGCGGTCGGCGGGCCTGCACCGCCTGGCGCGCCAGCGGTGGGGCGTCGCTCGCGTGGATCAGGTAGTGCGCCAGCCCCGGGTGGTCCGGCTGGGCCCGGTAGAGCGGCTCCAGGATCGCGCTGGCGCGACGCTGCCGCTCGAAGCTGGTGTCGGTGAATGGCGCGTTGGCCACCAGCAGCAGGGCGTGGAGGATGGCCGCCTCCTGGTCCTCCGGGTACCGCTGGTGGAGGCCGGCGAGCGCCTCCTCGTAGGCCAGCATCCGCGTGCGGTGGTCACGGGCGGCGGGGTCGCGGTAGAACTCCGCCAGCGCGGCGACGTAACCGCGCTCCCGCTCGGTGGGCGCACCCGGGACGCGGGCCCGCTCCAGCTCCTCCCACCCCCGGCGGAGCTCTGCGGGGCCGGGGACCGGCTGCCAGAGCGGGTGGTGCAGGCTCATCGCGATCCCCCAGTGCGCCATGGCGCAGCCCGGGTCGGCCTCGCCGGCAGCGGTGAAGGCCCGCTCCGCCTCCTCGTACCAGAAGGAGTGCAGCAGCGTCATCCCCCGGACGAAGTGCGCCTGCGCCGCCGTGCTGCACGAGGTGGGGAAGCGGACGCTGCCCAACCGCCGAGGCGGCGGCCCCCGGTGGGCGTGCTCCACCTGCGCCGCACCCTCCGTCGTGGAGATCAGGCACACCTGAACGGCGAGGGCGAGGAGCAGAGGACGATGGTAGCGCATGTGGCACCCTGGTGGAGGGAGAGAGAACCTCTCTATGGGTACGTGGCCACGGCCGCGATGTCCATGAGACACGGCCCGGTGGCCGGTAAAACAGCGCGCGGCCACGGGAGCTCTGCTGGGGAGAGGGGAGGATGGCTCGTGGACGACGGGAGGATGGAGCGCTACGGCGTCCCCAGCATCTCTTCAGCCCAGGCAGCGTACTTCTCTACGTGCCAGAGGAGGTCGCGCCCCTCGTCCAGGGTGTAGTAGTTGCCGCTGTACGCGGCCTTGCTCTTCGCCGCGAGCACGCGCCGCAGCCGCTTGACGTGCGACGCCTCCGCTCGTGCACCCAGAGCGAACACGAGTACGTCGGCCGCGCGCACGTGATCGCCATCCGTGGACTTCAGCTCGCGATGCGCGATCGTGAGCGCGTCGGTATAAGCGATGGCCGTGTGGATTGCGATGATCGCAAGCCCGTTCCCATAAGTCGCCTCACCGAGCGCGTCGATTGCGCGCGCGGTCTCGACGAGGGCGCGTGCGACGGAGCGGTAGTTCGTGGCCTGGGAGCGCGGTTCGCTCTTCGTTGCGCCCAGCCTCATCGCGTCTTCACCAGCTCCGCCACCGAGGACCCGATCAGGGTCCGGCCGTCCGCCTCCACGTTGTGGAGCAGGGGATCGCCGGCGGCGTAACGCTCGCGGAAGCGCGCCAGCGGAAGCGTGATCGGCGCGAGGGTCACGCCGAGACGCGCAAACACCTCATCCTGCAGATCGATCGCGGCGTCCTCCACCGCATCGACAGACTCCTTCGTGTCCGCGACGAACAGCACGTCGAGGTCGCTGTCCGGGCGCGCGTCGCCTCGCGCGGCGCTGCCGAAGAGGATGGCCGACGCGACGTGCGGCAGGAGGCCTTTTGATTCGAGACCACCCCGCAGCGTGTCGCGCAGCATGCGCAACCGCTGGGACTCGGCCGCGAAAAGCGCTTCGAGCGGCGCAACCAGGTGGTGGTCACGGTTCACGGTGTACAGGTGCGAGCCCCGGAGCCGCTGCTGCGTCAGCAACCCGAGCTCGGTCAGGGTGTTCAATGCCTGCCGCGAACCGTTGTCGGAGCTCACCCGTGCGAGCCGCTGCGCCTCGCGTCCCGACACGGGCCCGTTCAGCGGCAGAAGCGCCCGCAGGAGCTGGATCTTGGACGTCGAGCCGAGAACGCCCTCCAGGGCCGCGAACAGCATACATCTCTCCAACTGTCTATTTGTGGCTCGATTGAGCTAGATATAGCCCAATTGAGCCTATAATAGATCAGTGAGGAGAAAGAGTCAAGCGTTCCAGCCTACACGGCAATGCGGTAGCCGGCCTTCCAGACGGTGACGATGTGGCGGGGGTCGGCGGGGTCGTCCTCGAGCTTGCGGCGGAGCTGGGCCACGTGCATGTCGACGGTGCGCGTCATCACGGCGGCGCGGTGGCCCCACACCTCGGCGAGCAGCTCCAGCCGCCCCGCGACGGTGCCCTTGCGGCGCACCAGGGCCATCAGCAGATCGAACTCCTTGGGCGTGAGCGGCACCTCCTCGCCGCGGCGGCGGACGGCGCGCTGGGCGGGGCTCACCTCCAGGTCGCCGAGGGTGACCACGCCGGGCTCGGCCGCCTCGGAGGCCGGCGGGCGGCCCGCACGCCGCAGCAGGGCGGCCACGCGCGCCAGCAGCTCCAGCAGCCCGAAGGGCTTGGTCACGTAGTCGTCGGCGCCCAGGCGGAAGCCGAGCACCTTGTCGCTCTCGGCGCCGCGGGCGGTGAGGATCAGCACCGGCACCTCGCGGCCCTCCTCGCGCAGCGCCTTCAGCACGCGGTAGCCGTCCATCTCCGGCAGCATCAGGTCGAGGATCACCAGATCCGGCGCGTGCTCCCGCGCGGCCCGCAGCCCCGCGGCCCCATCGCGCGCCACCACCACCTGGTGCCCCTCCAGCTCCAGGCTGGTGGAGAGCCCGAACGCCAGGTTGGCGTTGTCCTCCACCACCAGGATGCGGCTCACCGCGCCACCGCCCGCGCCGGCACCGCGGCGTCGACAGCGTCCTCCGACGGCGGCCCGGCGTGCATCGCGTACGGCAGCTCGATCCAGAAGCGCGCGCCGCCGCCCGGCGCCTCGCCGACGCCGACGCGTCCGCCGTGCAGCTCCACCAGGTCCTTCACCACGGCGAGCCCGATCCCGCTCCCGCCCGTGGCGCCCTCCGCGTCGCGCGCCAGGCGGCGGTAGGGCTCCCAGACGCGGCCCCGCTCCTCCCAGGGCACGCCGGGCCCGCGGTCGTCCACCGAGAGGCGCAGCGCCAGGCCGCGCAGCTCCAGCCGGACGCGCACCGTCTGCCCCGGCGGGCCGTACTTCACCGCGTTGTCCAGGAGGTTGAGCAGCACCTGGCGCAGCGCTCCGGCGTCCACCCGCACCACCACGCCCTCGTCGGCGGCGACCTCGAAGCGGGCGTCGCGCTCGCGGGCCAGGGGCGCGAAGGCGTCCACGATCTCGCGCACCAGCGGCGCCGCTTCCACCGGCTGCGGGGCGATGCGGCCGGCCCCGCGCTGCGCGCGCGAGAAGTGGAGGATGTTCTCCACCAGCCAGGTGAGCCGCCGCGACTCTTCGTTGATGATGCGGATGGAGCGCGAGCGCTGCTCGCCCGTGGCCAGGCGGCCGCTCTCCAGCAGGTCGGCGAAGAGGCGGATCTGCGCCAGCGGCGTGCGCAGCTCGTGCGACACGCCGGAGACGAAGTCGTCGCGCAGGCGCACCAGCTCCTGCTGCCGGCGCAGCTGGACGATGGCGACGGACACCAGCCCCAGCGCGAGCCCGAAGACGGTGAGGAGGAGCGGGAGACGAGACTTCGGGCCGCCGGCCGGCACGGCCCCCGCGGCGTCGGCGCGCACGGCCACGCGGCTGGAGAGCCCCGCCAGCAGGCCGTCCAGCCGCTCGGTGACGGTGCCGGGCGCCAGCGGCTCCTGCGGGAAGCCGCCCACCTTCGCGTCCACCCAGCCGTCGCGGGCCGCCGCGGCAGCGCGGGACCTCCAGACCGCGGTTCCATCCGCCGACAGCACCACCGCCGCCACGGCCTCGCCCGCGGGCACGCTGCCCCGGACGACCCCCGGCAGCAGCGCGGACGAGCGATACGCCTGGCCCAGCGCCGCGGGCGCGACGTCGGCCGGGCTCACCAGGAAACCCTCGGCCGCGGCGCCGGTCGCGGACCTGCGGAGGCGGGCGACGAGGTCGTAGCGCTCCCCGCCGACGGTGACGGCCTCCACCACGGTCGTGTCGCCGCGCGGGCGCGCCAGGGCCGATCCCGGGGCGCCGCTGCTGAGCCAGCGCTCCACGGCGGGCGAGGCACCCGCCACGTCCACCGCGGCCACGCCGCCGCGCACCGTCACGACGAACGCGCCACGAAGCGGCCTGGCGCATCCGCACCACGCCAGCACGCGCGCGGCCCGGGCCTCCAGCGCCGCAGCGGCCGGAGGCAGCGCGCCCGCGGGAAGCTCGCCGCCCAGCGCGGCCTGGAGCGACGCGGCGAGGCGGCGGTGCAGCACCTCGTCGGCGCGGCGGGCGAGCTCCCAGGTGGCGAACGAGGCATAGCCGCGCAGCGCCCGGTCGGTCGACGCCGCCTCGGAGCGCGCCGCGGCCGCCGCCTGGTACGCCAGCACCGCCGAGAGCCCGAGCAGCGCCAGCAGCAGCCCGGCCAGGAAGGCCGAGCCGGGTGCCAGGTGCGGAGAGCGGCGCAGGCGGATCATTCGGCCAAAGGGATGGGGTCGGGGCGGACGTCCTCATCCGAATGGTACCCACGGAACCGCCGCGGGGGCCAGACGTCCGTGTAATGGATTGGTAAAAAGAGGATCGCGCGAGGGACGGCGCGCGCCGCCCCTCGTCTTCAGCGTGGGCGGGACGGCCCGTTCAGCAGGGGAAGGTCGGCATGCACGAGTGCGGCTCGCACTTCGTCGGGTCGTAGGTCCGCACCGCGCCGTGCACCAGCGCGTCCTGCCGCTCCTCGGAGATCTCGAAGGTCTCCACGGTGATCTCGTCGAGCTTCATCTTCAGCCGGTTCATCGCCGCCTCCCGGGATGAGGGTAGAGGATCCGCCTCGCAGCATCTTCCGTCGCAATTTTCCGACCCGGAACCGCAATCCCTCGCAGGGGCAGAGGGGCCACGGAGAGTCATCCGTCGCCGTTCGTGGAACTCGGACGCTCGCCCAGCATCTCCTCCATGCGGGAGAGGCAGCGGGAGAACTTCTTGCCGTACGCGCCGGTGAGGAACGAGGGCGGGAACAGCTCCCCCAGCGCCACCGTGGAGGTCATCGCCAGCGGGACGGCGCGGTCGTAGAGCTTGTCGACGAAGTGGACCCAGCGCAGGCCGTCGAAGAGCGACGCGACCGGCTCCATCCCGCGCACCAGCACCTCGTCGACGGCCTCGGCCAGGGCGGCGAAGCGGATCGGGTGCACCTCGCCGAGCGCCGCGGCGAGCGCGGGGAAGATGGTCGCCAGCGCGCGCGGCGCGGCGCGGGAGAGCGCCTCGTCCATCCCCCGCTCGTCCAGGAAGTAGGCGCGCCCCGGCTCGGCCTCGAAGCGGCGGTGGCGGAAGTCCTCGCCCTCGATCTCCAGCACCTCGAAGGCCCCGGAGAGCTCCTCGATCTCGGCGGTGAAGCTCTTCTGGTCGAAGCGGCCGCGCCCCAGCTCGTCGGGTACGGTGTTCGAGGTGGCCGCCACGCGCACGCCGTCGGCCAGCGCGCCGCGCAGGAAGGCGAGCGCCATCGTCAGGTTGCCGGGGTCGTCGAGCTCCCACTCGTCCACCGCCACCAGCCGCCGCCCGCGGAAAGCCTCGCGCGTCCCCGCCACCCCCAGCAGGCCGATGGTGTGCACCAGCTCGTCGAAGCTGAGGTACGCGCTCGGCGCCGGCGACTCGTTCCAGAGCGCGGCCAGCAGGTGCGTCTTCCCCACCCCGAAGCCGCCGTCCAGGTAGACGCCGCTCCCCCCACGCCCAGCGCCGAACAGCGCGCGCAGCCGCCGCCCGACTCCGCCGCTCGCCTCCGCCCGCAGCTCGGCCGCGACCGCCTGCAGCCGGGCCGCCGCGCGCGCCTGCGACGGGTGCCGCGGGTCCGGCGCGTAGTCGGCGAAGCGCTTGGCGGCGAAGCGCGGCGGCGGCACGAAGCCGGCAACGAGCCCCGCGGGGTCGGGGCGCGCCGGAAGGCCGGCGATCAGGGCGTCGAGGTCGATCAAGGAGCGTCTCGCGGTGGGCGGTCGAGGGGATGCGCGGAAGCTCGCCCCCGGTCCGCGCGTCCACAAGCGGCGTGGCGGCGCGGACCGACGACCTGATTGACGCCCGACCGTCTCCAGCCTTACGATGTGCTCCCCACGCTTTCATTTTTTCAATCATTCCCGCCGAGGCCCCCATGAGCATCCTCACCGTCCACGATCCGATCTTCTCGTGCCTGCAGTCCGCCATCCACCATGCGTTGACGCTGCGCGCCACCGCCGCGGGGCTCGCCCCGACCGAGGCGGCCGCCCCCTCCGCCGAGCTGAGCTCGGGCCACCCCGCCATGCAGTCGGTGGCGGCCCTGGGCAATCGCTTCGTGCAGCAGCGCGCGCCGGAGGAGCTGGCGGGGGGCACCGAGGGAATCGTGGAGGAGTGCGCGACGCTGGCTTGGCAGTACGTGAAGGCGCGCATCGAGGGGAACCAAGCGCTGGCGCAGCAGATCGAGGACGAGCTGACGTTCTCGAGCTGCGACCCGCTCTGGGCGGAGGCCCTCACCACGTACGAGATGTTCGTGCACTCGGGAAACACCATCCCCTACATCGCCCTCGCCCCCGGCGCCGGGGTGATCCCCGTCGGCGCCACGCTGAAGGTGGCGCTGATCGCGGACTGGGCCACCGGCACCCCGACCGCGCAGAACGTGCTGGCGCAGGCGGTGGCGCAGAACCCCGACCTCATCGTTCACCTGGGCGACGTGTACTATGCCGGCACCGCCACGGAGGAGCAGCAGTTCTTCTACCAGGCGATGGCCGACGGGCTGCAGGCGGCGGGGAAGACGATGGGGACGGGCCCCGGCGACGTGCGGGTGTTCACGCTGGCCGGCAACCACGACATGTACTCCGGAGGCGCGGGGTACTACTCGGTGATCAAGCAGCTCGGGCAGCCCGCCAGCTACTTCTGCCTGCAGAACGACGACTGGCAGATCGTCTGCCTGGACACCGGCTACAACGACCGCGACCCCTTCACGGTGGTGAGCAACGTCACCTCGCTGACCGACGACCAGATCGTGTGGCTCAACGACCTGATGGCGAACGCGGGGACCCGCAACACCATCTTCCTCTCGCACCACCAGCTCTACAGCGGCGCGGGAGACGTGGGGCAGAGCATGGTGGGTTCGAACACGATCGACTGGGGGATCAACCCGGAGCTCTTCGGCCAGCTCCAGTCGATCCTGCACCGGGTATCGGTGTGGATCTGGGGACACGAGCACAACACCGTCGTCTTCAACCCGCACGCCGGGCTCCCGGCGGGCCGCTGCATCGGCTCGGGCGCGATCCCGATGATGGTGGTGCAGGACCCCTACACCACCGACGCCTCGCTGCAGGGCGTCGCCGGGATCCCGGTGCCAACCATGGACCTCACCTACCAGCTCGGGAACAACGGCACGGACTTCAACCACGGCTTCGCGATGCTGGCGCTCTCGGGCGCGACGGCGACGGTCACCTACTACGAGGTGCCGGTCGGGGGCGGGCCGGCGACGCTGCTCGGGCCGAGCGAGACGTTTCCGACATCCTGAGCTGCCGTACTGCCGTTTCACACAGAGACGCAGAGGAACGGAGAGAACTTCAAAATCGTTCCTTCCGGTTCCTCTGCGCTCTGCGTGGCTCGCCGGATTCAGGACAACTTCTGCCTCTTCGGCAAACCTTTCCGCCGACACCTTGGCGACATGCAGATCGTGAGGCATGTCGCCATATGTTTATTGCAGGTTCAAGTGATTACGGCATCGGTGTTTGCCTGCAGATCTACGCGACCCGCCGCGTGGAATGTGGAACGGGAACGCGCATTGCCCCGGCGGCATTGCCCCCACCGGCACTCGCGCAGCCTCGCTTCCACTACCGGCTTCAATCGGAGGAACACATGGGCAGGATCAACCGCGGTTTCGCGCTGGCGGCACCGCTCGCACTGCTGGCGGTGTTCGTGGGATGCGGGGGCGACACGACGGGGAGCGGCGCGCCGAACCCGGCGGCGGGGGCCGTCGCGCTGTCGTTCTCCGTCCCGCAGGGGGTCGCGTTCGACCGTCGGGCGGAGACGCTGGGCGGGCACACGCTGGAGCTGTCGCAGGTGCAGATGGTGGTGTCGCGCATCCGCCTGCGGCTGTCGGACCAGACGGAGCCGGGGTGCGCGGGGCCGAACGAGCAGCACCCGTGCACCGACTTCAAGGCCGGCCCGGTGCTGGTGGACCTGCCCGTGCACGGCGGGCTGGTCACCCCGGTCGCCGCGGACGTGCCGGCGGGGAGCTACCGCTTCATCCTGATCAACGTCTTCCCGCCGTCGGGCGACGACGCGGCGGCGACCGCCTTCCGCACCACCAACGGCTGGCCCGCCGCCTCGTCGATGCGGGTGAAGGGCACGTACGACGGGCAGGCGTTCGACATCTACCTGCCCGTGAACGGCGAGGTCTACAACAAGCTCGACCCGCCCTTCGTGGTCACGAACGACAGCAAGGGCTCGTTCAACGTCACCATCGCGGTGGACCCGCACGGCTGGTTCAAGACGAAGGAAGGCGCGCTGATCGACCCGCGCTCGCTCGCCGCCGAAGCGGGGCTGCGCGACCTGGTCAGCGGCAACGTGCGCGCCTCGTTCCGCGCGTTCAGCGACAACCAGCGCCACGGACAGTAACCCCAACCGCCGTTTCACACAGAGACGCAGAGGAACCGAGAGAAAAGATTTTGACCTTCTCTCTTTTCCTCTGCGTCTCTGCGTGAAACGGCGGTTGTGTGAGCCGGTCAAGCGAAGAGATCGAGCTCGTCCACCGGACCGGGTGTTTCCTCGATGGTCTCCTCCGCCGGCTCGTCGCCGACCGCGGCCTCGGGACGGTCGCGCTCGGCCACGTAGGTGACCTCGGCCACGCGCTCGCCGCCGGTGAGCGCCACCACCTTCTCCGGCGCCCCCGTCCGAACCGCCTTCGCGATCGCCTCCACCTTCAGGCGCACGGCCCGGCCGCCGCCGGTCACCGCCATCAGGTCCTCGCCCGGATGCACCTCGCGCGCGGCGGCGACGTCGCCTGTGTCCTTCGCGGGCGAGAGGAGCACGGTGCCCAGCCCGCCGCGGCCCTGCGGCTGCAGCTCTTCCAGCGGGATGCGCTTCGCCCAGCCGCGCTCCGTCACCAGCACCAGCTCGCCCCCCTCGCGCCGCGGCACGGCCATCCCCGCCACCGCCTCGCCGGCCTTGAGCTTGATGCCGCGCACCCCCTGCGCCGCGCGGCCCATCAGCGGCACCTCGGCCTCG
>DASYJZ010000056.1:0-3750 GCA_035995965.1 Longimicrobium sp.
ACCGGGGCTTGCAGCCGGGGCCCATCGTCCGAAACCACGCCTTTCCCGCACGGGGGCGAACGCGTACAATAGCCCCGGGCGCCCCGCCCGACCGTGCGCCCCGGATCGGGCCGGCCGGGGCGCGGAACGCGGAAGCTCCGGGGACCCAAGGGAGACGTGATGGCAGACAGCTTCGGCGCCCGCTCCACCCTGCGCGTGGGCGAGCGTGAATACACCATCTTCCGCCTGGACGCGGTCGGCGACGTGAGCCGGCTGCCGTACTCGCTGCGCATCCTGCTCGAGAACCTGCTGCGCACCGAAGACGGCGTGACCGTGACCCGCGACGACATCGAGGCGCTGGCGAGGTGGGATCCCACCACCCCGCCGGACCGCGAGATCGCCTACTCGCCCGCGCGCGTGGTGCTGCAGGACTTCACCGGCGTCCCCTGCGTGGTGGACCTGGCCGCGATGCGCGACGCCATGGCCGAGCTGGGCGGCGACCCGGCGAAGATCAACCCGCTGCAGCCGGTGGAGCTGGTGATCGACCACTCCATCCAGGTGGATGCCTTCGGCACGGCCGAGGCGTTCCAGCAGAACGTGGAGCTGGACTACGGCCGCAACCGCGAGCGCTACGCCTTCCTGCGCTGGGGGCAGCAGGCCTTCGACAACTTCAAGGTGGTGCCGCCCAACACCGGCATCGTGCACCAGGTGAACCTGGAGTACCTCTCGCGCGTGGTCTTCTCCACGGACGAGAACCCCAGCCTGGTGAAGGACGGGGAGCTCCCGCTGGCCTATCCCGACACCTGCGTGGGCACCGACAGCCACACGCCCATGGTGAACGGGCTGGGGATCCTGGCCTGGGGCGTGGGCGGCATCGAGGCCGAGGCGGCCATGCTGGGCCAGCCCATCTCCATGCTCATCCCCGACGTGGTCGGCTTCCGGCTGGAGGGCGAGCTCCCCGAGGGCGCCACGGCGACGGACCTGGTGCTCACCGTCACCGAGATGCTGCGCAAGAAGGGCGTGGTGGGCAAGTTCGTGGAGTTCTTCGGACCCGGCGTGGGGCACCTGGCGCTCGCGGACCGCGCCACCATCGGCAACATGAGCCCGGAGTACGGGGCCACCTGCGCCATCTTCCCCCCCGACCAGGTGACGCTGGACTACCTGCGCTTCACCGGGCGTCCCGAGGAGCGGATCGCGCTGGTGGAGGCGTACATGAAGGAGCAGGGGCTCTTCCACACGCCGGAGAAGCCCGAGCCCCTCTTCACCGACTCCCTGTCGCTGGACCTGAACACGGTGCAGCCCAGCGTGGCCGGGCCGCGCCGCCCGCAGGACCGCATCCAGCTCACCGACGTGAAGAAGGCGTTCCGCGCCGCGCTCCCCTCGCTGCTGCCGGCGCCCAGCGCTCCGTCGCAGAAGGACGCGGCGAACGCCGACACCGGCGCGGGGCCCGACAAGGTGGGCGTGTGGGGCGAGGGCTCGGCCGAGTCGCCCGACGCGCAGCGGGTGCTCGTGGGCGACGCGGAGATGGTGCTGGACCACGGCTCGGTGGTGATCGCCGCCATCACCAGCTGCACCAACACCTCCAACCCGGCGGTGATGATGGCCGCGGGGCTGCTCGCCAAGAAGGCGGTGGAGCGCGGCCTGGCGCGCAAGCCGTGGGTGAAGACCTCGCTCGCCCCGGGCTCCAAGGTGGTCACCGAGTACTACCAGAAGGCGGGGGTGCTGCCCTACCTGGAGCAGCTCGGCTTCAACGTCGTCGGCTACGGCTGCACTACCTGCATCGGCAACTCCGGGCCGCTGCCGCAGCAGATCTCCGACGCCATCCAGAAGGGCGGGCTGGTGGCCTGCTCGGTGCTCTCGGGGAACCGCAACTTCGAGGGGCGCATCAACTCCGACGTACGCGCCAACTTCCTGATGTCGCCGCCGCTGGTGGTGGCCTTCGCGCTCGCCGGGCGGATCGACTGGGACCCGTACAACGAGCCGATCGGGACGGACGGGGAGGGGCGCTCGGTGTTCCTCAAGGACATCTGGCCGAGCAACGTGGAGGTGCACTCGGCCATCCAGAGCGCCATCGAGAGCGAGATGTACCGCCGCAGCTACGCCGGCGTGTTCGAGGGCGACGAGCTGTGGAACTCGATGGACACGCCGCCCGGCGACCGCTTCGCCTGGGCCGACGACTCGACCTACGTGCGCCGGCCGCCCTACTTCGAGAACATGCCGAGCGAGGCGCCTGCCGAGGTGGCCGAGATCCGCGGCGCGCGGGCGATCGCGCTGCTGGGCGACAGCGTGACCACGGACCACATCTCGCCGGCGGGGAGCATCAAGAAGGACTCGCCGGCGGGGACGTACCTGGTGGACCACGGCGTGGACCCGAAGGACTTCAACAGCTACGGCGCCCGCCGCGGCAACCACGAGGTGATGGTGCGCGGCACCTTCGCCAACGTGCGCATCCGCAACCAGCTCGCGCCGGGCACCGAGGGCGGGTGGACGACGTACTTCCCGGCCGACGAGATCACCACCATCTACGATGCGGCCATGCGCTACCAGGCCGACGGCACGCCGCTGGTGGTGCTGGCCGGCAAGGAGTACGGCTCCGGCTCGTCGCGCGACTGGGCGGCCAAGGGCCCCTACCTGCAGGGGATCCGCGCGGTGGTCGCGGAGAGCTACGAGCGCATCCACCGCTCCAACCTGGTGGGGATGGGCGTGGTACCGCTCCAGTTCACCGGCGGCGACAGCCCGCAGTCGCTGGGCCTCACCGGCCGCGAGGTGTTCGACGTCGACGGCCTGGCCGAGGTGATCTCCAGCAACCTGAAGACGCGCGAGGTCACCGTCCGCGCCCGCCCCGCCGCGGGCGAGGAAGGGAAGGAGACCACCTTCTCCGCGCTGGTGCGCATCGACACGCCGCAGGAGGTGCTGTACTACCGCCACGGCGGCATCCTGCAGTACGTGCTGCGCCAGCTCCTCTCGGGGAAGGAAGAGCCGCATGCGCTGGCCGGCGGCATCACCGCCGGCGCCGTGAGCCGCGACGCGGAACGCGGCGACCGCGCCGTCACCGAGGGTTCGGTGGAGAGCTTCCCCGCCAGCGACGCGCCGACGTACTAGACGAAAGTGCCAAGTGCCAAGTGCTAAGTGCTTAAGTGCTCGGAAGCGTGACGATGGGGGGCGGCGGATCAGATCCGCCGCCCCTTTCGTGTCCGGAGCCGACTCATCCACTCGGTTTGACGCAACCACATCCCCCCAAGACGTCATTCGGGGTGTTGAGAAACCTCGGCCTCAACGGTGTTCGCAGACGATGGTTGCGTCGTGACCGGGCCTCAGGATGACGTCACCAGCAACAGCCGCATCGATCTCGCCTTTTGGAGAGCGTGTTGAAGCTCCGCGTCAGCGAAGTTGGGAAGGACCCAAGCGCTCGAGCGCCACGCCCCAGGCCGCCGCGCCAGCCGCCACGGCGGCGATGATCGCGGTCCAGAGCAGCATCGCGCCCACCCACGCACCGGGTCGCGGGCCAAACGCCGAAAGCGCGGTGGCGAACGAGAACCTGCCGTGGGGAGCGATGCTTTTTGCAATCGGGATCGCCACCAGCAGGCCGCTGATCCAGGGGAGGAACCAGCCGAGCAGGTGCTCGCGCGCCACGAGGAGCGGAACGGATCCCAGCAGGTAGAGGAGGAGCGCGCCGCAGGCGATCCCCGCCCACGGCCCCGCGCCGCCGGCCAGCAGCGCGGAGCGGGGCGTCCACCCGGCCACGTTCGCCGCTCGGCCGGCGAGCGCCAG
>DASYJZ010000057.1:0-2769 GCA_035995965.1 Longimicrobium sp.
AAGATCGCGCGGGTGTACGGCACCGACACGCTGACCATCGATCGCACGCAGTACGCTTCCGCCGCGATCTCGGCCCAGAACGGGATCAGCCGCGAGCTGAAGAACCCGTTGCTCGACAACTCGAACATGGACGGCAGCAACTGGGCCGACGCGCTCGTCACCGCCGTCTACGGCCCCGGTGGCCGCGGCACGCCCAAGGCGCAGAACTCCACGTTCACGCCATGACTTCCACCCACCGGATGAACATGACCCCCTCCAACCCGTCCGCCACGGCGCCCGCCTCGCGCGAGCCGTGGGAAGCGCCCGCCCTCACCCGGCTGCCGCGGCTGACCGAGCTCACGCTGGCCACCGGCGGCGGCATCCCCGGCGGCGGCGACATCGGCGGTGGGAGCACGGTGATCCCCTGAGGGGCGCCGGTCCGCGCCTGGAACGGATCTGAATCACAGGAAGACGGGGACCGGTCGAGGCCGGTCCCCGCCGCTTTCCACTACCGGCCCTGGGCCCGCCGCAGCGGCGTTCCCCTGTCGTCACCTCGTAGCCCCCGTGGTCCCGTGAACACACGCCGCCCCACTCGCGGACGCAGCACCCTGCGGCTCGCCGTCCCGCTCGCGTTCCTGGCGCTCGCCGCGTGCTCCGACCGCGACATCGCGGGCCCCCGCGCGCTCCCCGACTCCGGGGAGCCGCCGGCCTCGGGGCTGACGGCGCTCACCTGCAGCGCCAGCCCGGCGCAGCGCACGGTGTCGTGCTCGTCGCTCCAGCCCGGCGGCGCGCGCGCGAAGATCTTCGGCGGGCAGAACACCAACGTGAAGCTCACCTCGAGCAACGTGAGCTACACGCCCGCCGACTCCACCTTCCAGTTCAGCGTCACCGTGCAGAACCTTCTCCCCGAGAAGATCGGCACGGCCGACGGCGTCACGGCCGACCCCACGGGGATCCGGGTCTTCTTCTCGTCCGGGCCCACCGTGACCTCGGGGACGGGGAGCGCGTCCGTCGCGAACGCCGACGACCAGGGGACCTTCACCGGCACGGCGCAGCCCTACTTCCAGTACGACGAGGTGCTGGCCACGGGGCAGACCTCCGCCCCGCGCGTGTGGCAGCTGCACGTGGACCCGGGCGTGGGCACCTTCAGCTTCGTCCTCTACGTCTCGGCACCGCTGCAGCCGCTGATCGTGATCACCGAGCTGATGGCGAACCCGGGCGGCACGGTGCAGGACAGCTCCGGCGAGTACGTGGAGATCTACAACGCCGGCCGCTTTCCCGTGAACATGCGCGGGCTGATCGTGAACGACGCCTCGGGCGCGGGGATCGGCGCCGCGGACACCATCCCCACCGACTTCATCGTGCCCGCGGGCGCCTACCGCGTGATGGGCCGGTCGCAGAACACCGCGAAGAACGGCGGGATCACGGTGCACTACCTCTACACCCACAAGATCGGCGGCACCGCCACGGGGCTGCAGTTCTCCAACAGCGCCGCCGACTACTTCCGCATCAAGACCGCCGCGGGGGTGACGATCGACTCGGCGGGCTACACCAGCGCCACGACCAGCGCCAAGGCCGGGTTCTCGCGCGAGCTGACCAACGCCGCGCTCGACAACTCGAACACCGACGGCGCGAGCTGGGCCCAAGCCACCACGAACTACGAGAGCACCAACAAGGGCACGCCGGGCGCGGTGAACAGCACGTCGAGCTCGCTCCCGCCCCCGGGCGCGCCGGCCACGGTCACCCTGCTCCCCGCCAGCGTGCAGCTCTCGCCGGGCGCCACCGCGCAGCTGTCGGCCACGGCCAAGGACTCGCTCGGGCAGCCGGCCTCCACCACGTTCACCTGGACGAGCATCAACTCCGGGGTGGCGAGCGTCAGCGGCAGCGGCCTGGTGACCGCGGTGGCGGCCGGCTCGACCGGCATCATCGCCACGTCGTCGAACGGCAAGGCCGACACCGCCACGGTGGTCGTCCAGTCGATCGACTACCTGAACCACGTGGAGTTCGGGACCCCGGGCGACGGCAACCCGAGCAACGAGATCATCCTCGTCAAGCCGCAGTACATCACCTCGTACAGCCCCGCCCGCGGGGGGCCCAACTGGGTAGCGTGGAACCTGAACGCCACGCACTTCGGCGGGGCGGACCGCTGCAACTGCTTCTCGGCAGACGCGCAGCTCCCCGACAGCGTGTACCACGTGGTGACGTCGGACTACACGGGGAGCGGGTTCAGCCGCGGCCACATGGTGATGAGCTCGCAGCGCACCGCCACCGCGGCGGAGAACGCGGTGACCTTCCTGATGACCAACATCCTGCCCCAGCAGCAGGACCAGAACGGCGGTCCGTGGCTGAAGCTCGAGGTCTTCAACAGCGAGCTGGCGCAGGACAGCGCGAAGGAGCTCTACATCCTGGCGGGCGGCACGTACTCGGCGTCGCCGGCGACCCTGAACGGCGCCGGCAAGGTCGCGATCCCGTCGACCGAGTGGAAGATCGTGGTGATCCTGCTCCGCGGCCAGACGCTGGCCGACGTGCACTCCGCGGCGGACATCCGGGTAATCGCCGTGAACATGCCCAACGTGGCGGGCATCCAGGCCAACGGCTGGCAGATGTACAAAACCACGGTGGATGCGATCGAGGCGGCCACCGGCTATGACTTCCTCGCCGACCTGCCGGACGGCATCGAGGCGGCGGTCGAGGCGAGCATAGGCAGCTGACCGGCGGCTGAACCGGGGAAGCAGCGCGTTCCTCCGTTCAGGCAACGGCCGTCTCACGCAGAGACGCGGAGGAACCGAG
>DASYJZ010000058.1:0-4491 GCA_035995965.1 Longimicrobium sp.
CCGCGCAGCTCGCCCGCCTCCAGCACTGAGCCCTCCACCCGCAGCCGGCGCACGCCCTCGCGCACGTCGGGGACGGGCGCCATGCTCCACCCCGTGTCGCCGCCCAGGAAGGCGCGCATCTGGTCCACGCGCTCCAGCTCGGGGGCGATCCACCCCGGGTCGGCCGAGGGCTGCAGGGCACGAACCGCACCGCCGCCCAGCTCCGACGAGGCGAAGCGGGCGACCAGGTCGAGCGCCTCGCGGTACTCCAGGACGGCCAGCGCGTGGGGATTCATGCCGATCAAGCTAACCGTCGCGGGGCTCTCGTACCAACCCGAATATAAACCGAATACCTTGAAACAGCAAAGGCCGTCTCACGCAGAGACGCAGAGGAACAGAGAGAACGGCGGAGATGCCTCTGCGCCCTCTCGGTTCCTCAGCGTCTCTGCGTGAAACGGCAGTTCAGGAATCGGAAGAAGCGCTCGGGAGCCGGAAGCGGAAGGTACTCCCCGACCCGGGCGCCGAGTCGACCTCGAGCGAGCCGCCCAGCAGCTCCGCCAGCCGCCGCGCGATGGGGAGCCCCAGCCCGGTGCCGGTGTCGTCCCCGTCGCCGAGCTGCACGAAGTCTTCCCAGATGCGCGGCAGGTCGACCGGCGCGATGCCGGGCCCGTAGTCCCGCACCGAGATCGCCACGCCACCGTCGCCGTCCGAGGCGCAGCGCACCTCGATCGGCCGCCCCGCGCCGAACTTGATGGCATTCGACAGCAGGTTCAGCAGGATCTGACGGATGCGCTTCCCGTCGCCCACCACCACCACCGGGCCGGCGGACGGCTCCAGCGCCAGCAAGCTCCCGTGCTCGGCCGCCAGCGGGGTGAGCTCCGCGATCACCTCGCCCACCAGCGAGGCGGCGTCCACCTCGTCGCGGCGCGCGTCCAGCCGGCCGGCCTCGAGCTTGGAGAGGTCGAGCAGGTCGTTGATCAGGTCCAGCAGGTGCCGCGCGGAGCCCTGCGAGCGCTCCACCGCCTCGTGCTGCTGCTCGGTGAGCGGCTCGTACATCCCCCCCAGCAGCAGGTCGTTGTACAGCATCACCGTGCTCACCGGGGTGCGCAGCTCGTGGCTGGCCATGGCGTAGAAGCGGTCGCGCGACTGCATCGCCGCCTCGCGCTCGCGCTCGGCGCGCACCCGCTCGGTGGTGTCGTACCCCACCCCGACCAGCGCCGGGCGCCCGTCCATGTCGGTGCGGGAGCCGTGCACCTCCAGGTACAGCACCGCGCCGTCGGCCCGGATCCCGCGGAACGAGTAGCGGAGCGCCGGAAGCTCGCCGGAGAGCCTCCGCCGGATGTTCTCGGCCACGCGCTCGCGGTCGTCGGGATGCACCACCCGCAGCAGGCCGTCCGCCTGCTCCATCTCCTCGCGGGAGTAGCCGAAGACTTCGGCCAGGTGCGGGTTCACGTAGCGGAAACGGCCGTCCTGGATGCAGTAGATCCCCATGATCGACTGCTCCACCAGCGACCGGAACCACCCCTCCGCGTCGGCCAGCAGCCGCTCGGCGCGGGCGCTCCCCGGCATCGGCGGGCGGCGCTCCACCTCCAGCGCGGCCAGCTCCGCCAGCTCGCGCAGCGTCTCCAGCGCCTCGCCGTCCCACTCGCGCACGCTGGTGTCGCAGACGCAGAAGCTCCCCAGCACCTGCCCGGCGCGCGTGGATACCGGGAAGCCGGCGTAGGCGCGCACCCCCAGCTCGGTGACCAGCGGGTTTCCCGCGAGCCATGGCTCGCGGGTAGCGTCGCCCACCGTCACGGGCCCGGCCGACGCCACCACCCGCCTGCACACCGAGTGCTCCACCGGCGTCTCGCGCGCAGCGGCCAGCGGCGCGGGAAAGCCGCACTGGCTCATGAAGAACTGCCGCCGGTCGTCGAGCAGCGAGAGGGCGGCCATGGGCGCGCGCAGCAGGCGCGCGGCCAGCCGGGTGAGGCGGTCGAACACCTCCGCGGGGGGCGAGTCGAGGAGCCCCGTTGCGGCGAGCGCGGCCAGGCGCGCGGGGTCGCGGAGGACGTCGGCGGTTTCGGGCACCGTCTCGGGATCGGGCTGCGATGGAGCGGCGACGTGCGGGGCGGGGGGCCCGGGCGGGGTCCCGCCAACATGCTCCCGCCCGGGGGTCACGCGCAAGGGACGCGCCCGGACGCTCCGCTCGGCCCAATGTTCAGGAAAATACGCCTCACGCGGAGTCGAGGAGCCGCGGAGATGCTCGCCGCGCCTCCTCCGTGGCTCTGCGGCTCTGCGTGAGATCCTTCCGTTGGGGAGCCGCGGGCATGCCCAAATCCCGCGGTTCGTCGTACCTTGATGCATTCGCACGTCGGAACCGCGCACCCGAGCCCGCCGCGATGTACACGCCCGTCGTCGAGGACTACCTGAAGGCGATCTGGATGCTCCAGCAGGTGGAGTCTCCCGTGTCGACGTCGCGCATCGCCGAGCGGCTGGGGCTCACCGCGGCCGCCGTCACGGCGATGATCAAGCGCCTGGCAGAGCAGGGGCTGCTGCGCCACGAGCCGTACTACGGCGTGCGCCTGGCGGCGCCGGGGGAGCTGGCGGCGCTGCGCATCATCCGCCGGCACCGGGTGCTGGAGCTGTTCCTGGCCGAGACGCTGGGCTACGAGTGGGACCGCGTGCACGACGAGGCCGAGCGCCTGGAGCACGCCGCCAGCGACGAGCTGATCGAACGCCTGGCCCGGCTGATGGGCGAGCCCGAGCGCGACCCGCACGGCAACGCCATCCCCACGGCGCAGGGCGAGGTCGACACCAGCCGCTACCCCGCCCTGGGCGACCTGGAGCCCGGCCACCCGCGCCGCGTGCTGGAGGTGGAGGTCGAGGAGCCCGAGCAGCTCCGCTACCTGGGCTCGCTGGACCTGTACCCCGGCGCCGAGGTGGAGGTGGTGCGCAAGTCGCCCTTCGAGGGCCCGGTGTCGCTGCAGGTGAACGGCAGCCCGCAGGTGATCTCGCACTCGCTGGCGCAACGCATCCGCGTGCGCCCCGACGGCGACGAGGGGGGCGGCTGAGGGGGGTGGCCGGGGATTTGCTCGACCCGGACGGGAAACAGGGCGAACGAGAGACGGAGTGGAGCCGATGAACTACCTGAAGGTGCTGCTGGGCGCCGCGGCCGCGGGCACGATCGTGCTGGCCTTCCGCGACTTCGAGGGGGGCGGATGGCTGCGGCCCGCGCTCCCCGGCGGGGGATGGACCGAGGGCGACCTGCTGCTGGAGGAGGACGATGACGAGGCGCTCGAAGAGGAGCCGGTGCTGGGCTACGACGGGATGGACCGCGACACCCTGATCGCCTGGCTCGACGACGCCGACCTGGACGAGGCCACGCTGCTGCGCATCCGCCGCTACGAGGCCGCCAACCAGAACCGCGAGCCCATCCTCGACCGCATCGACGATCTCCTCGCCCCCTTCGGCTGAGCCGGATACGTCGCACGCACTATGGAAAAGGCCGCCCGGCAGAGATGCCCGGGCGGCCTGATTCGTCTGGTTATCGGCTCGACTATTCCGCGAGCGTCAGGTCCGCCAATGCCACCTCGAACGGGTCTGCATCCTCGACGCCCTCCAGGAACGGGCGGATGCGCATGATCCGGCGCCCCTTCCATCCGAGGTTGCCGCGATCTTCGATAACCTCGGCCTTCATCGTGCCCCACGGCAGACGGTAGAGGACATAGCTCCCCACTCCGATCTTACCGAGCGCTGGTGCCTTTGTGCGACCCATGTTCTTCCTCTCTACCAGGGCGACGCTCCACCGAGCGTCTTCAAGTATACTCGCAGAACGCCGTCGAAGTCCACTGCCAAGCCGTCGCAGGCGGCACGCCACTCGCGGACTCTCCGAGCCGCACGGTCTCGCGTCCTCCCAGGGAAATACTCCGGAAATCTTGATGAGCCACAGCGTTTCGCCACCGGTTGAGCGCCTCGAGCTTCTCCCGGCGCCGGACCGTGCGCGGGTCCTTCTGCCTCGCGAGTGCCCAGACATCGATACCGAAACGGCTGAAGTCACTCCCGATGTTCGGGGGATTGGGATTACCCGAGTCGAGCCGCCGGCCCAGTGAAAGTGACGCCTTCAACACAGGAGCCAGTGGGGCATAGTGAGCCTGTGATGCCAGGAAGTCCGCAGCGTCTGTATGCAGGTCGCGGCAGAAGCGCTGGAACTGGGAGCTGAGCAGGACCACGTAGGCCTGGTTGATCTGCTGCCGCGCGAAGCTGCGCGCGCCGCGGCCGCCGCCGACCACGGCGTGCGCGGCCTCGACTTCGTCGAGCACCTTGCGGCTGCGCGTCTGCCAGTTGCGGAGCGCTCGCGACGGCATGCAGAGAAAATGATCAAAGATGAACAGTGTGGACAGCTCAATGTAGTCGATGGATTGGACAATGCAAACGTCCGCGAATGCCAGGCACGCGCGGGTGGGACTCGACTCCCCTGATCCATCCCTCCCAACGGATTCGCGCACGCAGAGTCGCGAGACGCGGAGGAAG
>DASYJZ010000059.1:0-4419 GCA_035995965.1 Longimicrobium sp.
AGCGCGAGCGCTACGAGCTGATCCCCAACGGGCTCTACGACATCCTCGCCCGCTACACCGACCACACGCTCGACGAGATCCGCGCCGACTTCCCGGCCACGGCGCACGCCACGCTCGACGAGTACTTCGCCTTCCTGGTGCGGCAGGAGTACGGCTTCTGGTGCGACGACCCCGGCGCGTTCCCGCCGATGGACCTGAGCTGGGAGCGCGCCGAGACGGTGACCAACGCGATCGTCGACGTGGACGAGCGCTCGCGCCACGACTGGCCGTCGCTGCTGGCGCAGCTGGACCAGCTCGGCTGCCAGGCGCTGCAGGTGCGCTTCTTCCGCCCGGTGCCGATGGACGAGCTCGACGCGGTGCTGGGGGCGATGTCGCGGGGCAGGCTGCGCGCGGTGGAGCTGATGCTCCCGCACGACCCCGCGTGGGAGGAGCGCACGCTGGAGGACCTGTGCGTGCGCCACCAGCGGGTGCTGGGGATCGTGGTGCACTCCGCCCCCGAGACGCGGGTGGAGCGCGTGAGCGGGCTGGAGACCGTGGTCTACTTCCGCGCGGAGCGCCTGGACTCGCACGCACACTGCGGGTGCGTGGGGCCCGAGTGGTTCATGGCCACGCTCGAGGGCTTCACCGAGGCGCGCTCCTTCAACAGCTGCCTGAACCGCAAGCTCTCGGTCGACGCGGCCGGCGAGATCCGCAACTGCCCGTCGCTCCCCCGCTCCTTCGGCAACGCGGCGAGCACGCCGCTGGCCGACGCCGTGGCCGACCCCGCCTTCCGCGAGCTGTGGGGGATCACCAAGGACCAGGTGGAGACCTGCCGCGACTGCGAGTTCCGCTACGTGTGCACCGACTGCCGGGCCTTCGTGCGGACCCCCGGCGACCGCCTCTCCAAGCCTGCCAAGTGCAGCTACGACCCGTACGCCGCGCGCTGGAACTGACCGCCGCGCGCCCCCGCCCGGAAGACCACCGATGTTCTCCTTCAGCAACCCGATGAGGCGGCGCAAGCCGTTCCCCGCGTACCGGCAGCACGACGCCATGGACTGCGGGCCCACCTGCCTGCGCATGGTAGCGAAGCACTACGGCCGCCGGTACTCGCTGCAGTTCCTGCGCGACCGCAGCTACATCGACCGGCAGGGCGTGTCGCTGCTGGGCATCGCCTACGCCGCCGAGAGCATCGGCTTCCGCACGCGCGCGGCCAAGGTGTCGGCCGAGCACTTCCTGGAGCACGCGCCCTTGCCGGCCATCGTGCACTGGCGCCAGAACCACTTCGTGGTGGTCTACGGCGTGCGCGGCGGGCGGGTGGACATCAGCGACCCGGAGACGGGCGTGGTGAGCGTGAGCGCGGAGGACTTTCGCCGCCACTTCGTGTCGCTGAACTTCCGCGGGCGCGAAGCGGGGTTCGTGCTGCTGCTGCAGCCCACGCCGGACTTCTACGCGCGGGCCGACCAGGAGCCCACGCGGCGCCGCAAGCTGGCGTTCCTCCTGGGCTACCTGCGCGGCTTCGAGCCCTGGTTCGTGCAGGTGGCGCTGGGGATGCTGGTCGCCTCGGTGCTGCAGCTCGTCTTCCCGCTGCTTACCCAGGCGGTGGTGGACAACGGCATCGCCACGCAGAACCTGTCCTTCGTGAACGCGGTGCTGATCGCGCAGCTGGCGCTGCTCTTCAGCCGCACCGTGGTGGAGTTCATCCGCAACCGCATCCTGTTCCACATCGGCACGCGCATGTACGTGTCGGTGATCTCGGACTTCCTCATCAAGCTGATGAAGCTCCCGCTGCCGTTCTTCGACACGCGCACGGTGGGCGACATCCTGCAGCGCATCCAGGACCACACCCGCATCCAGCAGTTCATCACCGCCAGCACGCTGAACGTGGTGTTCGCGTTCTTCACCCTGGTGGTGTTCAGCGGCGTGCTGGCCGTCTACGACCCGCTGCTGTTCGCGGTGTTCATGGTGGGGAGCGTGCTGCACGTGGGGTGGGTGATGATGTTCCTGGGGCGCCGCCGCGAGCTCGACTTCCAGCGCTTCTCGGAGATGTCGGCCAACCAGAACGCGCTGGTGGAGCTGGTGCAGGCGATGCCCGAGATCAAGGTGGCCAACGCCGAGCAGGAGCGGCGCTGGCGCTGGGAGCGGGTGCAGGCGCGGCTCTTCCGCGTGAACCTGCGCGGGCTGTCGCTGTCGCAGATGCAGGAGGGCGGGGCAACCGCGCTGAACGAGCTGAAGAACGTGGCGCTCACCTTCCTGGCGGCCAAGCTGGTGATCGAGGGAGAGCTGACGCTGGGGATGCTGCTCTCGGTGCAGTTCATCGTGGGGCAGCTCAACTCGCCGCTGGCGCAGCTCATCGGCTTCACCCAGAGCGCGCAGGACGCCAGCATCGCGCTGGACCGCCTGGCCGAGATCCATGAGCACCCCAACGAGGAGGTGGTGGACGAGAAGGTGCTCGCCCTCCCCGCGTCGCGCGACCTCACGCTGCGCAACGTGAGCTTCCACTACGGCGGGCCGCTGGCGGAGCCGGTGCTGGCGGACCTGGACCTGGACATTCCGGCGGGGAAGGTGACCGCGATCGTGGGCACCAGCGGCAGCGGCAAGACCACGCTGCTCAAGCTGCTGCTGAAGTTCTACGACCCGGTGAAGGGAGAGATGTACCTGGGGAACACGCCGCTGCGGAACCTGTCGGCGCGGGCGCTGCGGCGGCGCTGCGGCGTGGTGATGCAGGACGGCCACGTGTTCAGTGACACCGTGGCCGCCAACATCGCGGTGGGCGACGACGAGATCGACCGGGCGCGCCTGCTGCAGGCGGCGCAGATGGCCGACATCCACACCTTCGTCGAGTCGCTGCCCATGGGCTACAACACCCGCATCGGGCGCGACGGCGTGGGGATGAGCGCGGGGCAGCGGCAGCGCGTGCTGATCGCCCGCGCCGTCTACAAGAACCCCGACTTCCTGATCTTCGACGAGGCCACCAGCTCGCTCGACGCCACCACCGAGCGCACCATCGTCGACAACCTGCAGGACTTCTTCCGCGGCCGAACCGTGGTGGTCATCGCCCACCGGCTGAGCACGGTGCGCAACGCGGACCAGATCGTGGTGCTGGAGAAGGGGCGCATCGTGGAGCGCGGCACGCACGAAGAGCTGACCGCGCTGCGGGGGAGCTACTACCTGCTGGTGAAGAACCAGCTCGAGCTGGGGACCTGATGGCGACCGACGAGACCCCCGGGCGCACCGGCGCGCCCGCCGGCGCCGGGGTCGACGGCGCGCCGGCCACCGCCCCGCCGCCGGCCCCCGCCGCGCCCGAGAAGCGGCGGACGGTGGTGAAGGCCGCGCGGCCGTACTTCTACACGCCCTCGGGCGAGCGGGTGGAGCTGCCGCCGGAGAGCCTGGAGGCGCAGCCGCAGGCGGTGGACCAGGCCCAGGTGGACGCGCTGGGCACCGACGGCGCACCCGAGGTGCCCATCACCGGGTCCGCGGGCGTGGGGCCGCCGCCGCTGGCGCCGGACGCGAAGCCGATCTACGCGGCGGACGGCCGCCAGGTCTTCCTGGGCCGCGGTGCCGCGATGCGCGTCGGGTCGCGCGCGGGGGGCCCACCCGCCGCCCCGCCGCCGAGCGCCGTAGCTGCACCTTCTCCCGCCCATCCCGCGCCTCCCGCGGAGCCGGAGTCGGCCGCGGGCGGCGGGCGGGACGCACCCCTGGTGCTGGAGCCCCTGGCCGCCGTCGCCGCGGCCGCGGCGGAGCTGCCGCGGACGGCGGTGGAGCCGATCGGCGTGTCGCACCCGGGGCGCGACGGCCCGTCCAGCGCTTCCCCCGTCCCGCCCGCGTCCTCCGCTCTCGCGGCGGCCGAGACCGCAGCCGCGCCGTCGCCGCCGGAGCCCCTTCCCGCGCGCGCCGCGACGGAGACGATCGCCGCCCCGGCCGAGGTCGAGGCGGATGCCGCTTTGCCGGAGTCCAGCGGGGACGAGGGGACGGACGAGCTCGGGCGGTCCGACGCCGCCAACGTGGAGATTCGCAGCGAGGAGATCGACGAGATCCTGAGCGCCATGCCCGGCGGGCTGGTGCGCTGGGGGATCACCGCGGTGTTCGGGACGCTGTGCGCGCTGGCTTTCGTCAGCTGGTACATCTCCTACCCCGACGTGGTGTCGGGGCGCATCGCGCTCACCACGCCCACGCCGCCGGTGCGGCTGGTGGCGCGCACGGGCGGCGCCGTGGCGCGCGTGTTCAGCGCCGACGGGGCGCGGGTCCACGCCGGCGAGCCGCTGGTGCTGCTGCAGAACCCGGCGGACTACGCCGACGTGCAGGCACTCTCCGCCGCGCTGGACCGGCTGGATCCCGCCCTGGAGCGCGGCGGGCCACTCCCCGAGCTGGCGTTCGGCCGGCCGCTCACGCTGGGCACGCTGCAGTCGCCGTATTCCGCCCTGCAGCAGGCGTACGCGGACT
>DASYJZ010000060.1:0-2041 GCA_035995965.1 Longimicrobium sp.
CGTGAGGGGCAGCGCGTCGAGCACCACGAAGGCGGCCGGGACCATGTACTCGGGCAGCGTCTGGCGGAGGCTGGTGCGGAGGGCCTCGGAGTCAGGAGGGCCATCGCGGCCGACGAGGTAGGCGACGAGGCGCTTGTCTCCGGGGACGTCCTCGCGGACGACGACGAGGGTGTCGCGGATGGAGGAATGCAGGCGGAGGGCGGACTCCACCTCGCCCAGCTCGATGCGGAAGCCGCGGACCTTCACCTGGTCGTCCGCGCGGCCGAAGAACTCCAGGCCGCCGTCGGGGAGCCACCGCGCCAGGTCCCCCGAGCGGTAGAGGCGCGCCCCCTCGCCGCCGTACGGGTCGGGGACGAAGCGGTCGACGGTCAGCTCCGGGCGGTTCAGGTAGCCGCGCGCCACCCCCGCCCCGCCGACGTGCATCTCGCCGACCACGCCGACGGGGACCATCCGCCCGCGCCGGTCGAGCACCTGCACGGCGAGGTCGGGGATGGGGATGCCGATGGGGCTGGCCGAGCCGGCGAGCACGTCCGCGCGGCGGATCACGCGGAAGGTGACGTGCACCGTCGTCTCGGTGATGCCGTACATGTTCACCAGCAGCGGCCGCTCGTCCCCGCGCCGCTCCACCCACTCGCGCAGCGACGCCGGGTCCAGCGCCTCGCCGCCGAACACCACGCAGCGCAGCGCCAGGTCCGCCATCCTCCCGCCACGCGCAGCCTCGCCGTCGACGCGGATGAGCTGGCGGAAGGCGGAGGGGGTCTGGCTCAGCACCGTCACCCGCTCGCGCTCCAGCAACGCGTGGAACGCCTCGGGGTTGCGGGAGACGTAGAAGGGGACGACGACCAGCCGCCCGCCGTACAGCAGCGCCCCCCACAGCTCCCAGACGGAGAAGTCGAAAGCGTACGAGTGGAACAGCGTCCACACGTCGTCCGCGCCGAAGCCGAACCACGCGTCGGTGGCCGCGAAGAGGCGCACGACGTTGGCGTGCGTGACCTGCACCCCCTTCGGCCGCCCGGTGGAGCCGGAGGTGTAGATGACGTACGCCAGCGCCTCCGGATCGACGGCGACGACGGGCGCGGTGGAGGGGCGGGCGCCGATCTCGTCGCGCTCCGCGTCCAGCGGCACGGCGCGGGTCCCATCCCCCGAGACCCGCGGCGCCAGCTCGGCCGTGGTGAGGACGATGCGCGCGCCGGAATCTTCCAGCATGTGGGCGATGCGCTCGTCCGGATACGCGGGGTCGAGCGGGAGATACGCAACGCCCGCCTTCAGGATCGCGACGATGCCGACGACCGTCTCCAGCGACCGCTCCACGCACAGCCCGACCAGGTCGCCCGGCGCGGCGCCGAGCACGACCAGGTGGTGCGCGAGACGGTTGGCGCGCGCGTCCAGCTCCGCGTAGGTGACCGACTCGCCCTCGAAGGTGACGGCGACGGCGTCCGGCGTGCGCGCGGCCTGCGCGGCGAACCGGGCGTGCAGCGTGGTGCCGACGGGGAACGATGCGGCGGGGCGGGCGCGCGCCTCCAGCTCGGCGCGCTCCTCGTCCGTGAGCAGCGGGAGATCGGAGATGGCCGTCTCCGGCTCCGCAAGCGCGGAATCGAGCAGGACGCCGAAGTGGCCGAGGAGGCGCTCCATCGTGGCACGGTCCCAGAGATCTGCGGCGTACTCCAGGTGGCCGACGGTGCGGCCGCCGTGCTGCATCAGCGTGAGGGTGATGTCGAACTTCGCCGTCGCCCGCTCCCGGCCGACGGGCTCCATCACCGCGCCACCCAGCCGCGGCGCCTCGTCTGCATCACCGGCTGAGGCGGCGCCGAGGTTCTGGAGGACGAACGCGACCTGGAAGAGCGGCGTGTGGCTCAGGCTGCGCTCGGGGTTGAGCTCCTCGACCAGCTTCTCGAAGGGCAGCTCCTGGTGGTCGTAGGCGCCGAGCGTAGTCTCGCGGACGCGCGCCAGCAGCGCGCGGAAGCTGGGGTCGCCGGAGAGGTCGCCGCGCAGCACCAGCGTGTTGGCGAAGTAGCCGATCAGCCCCTCGACCTCGGGGGTG
>DASYJZ010000061.1:0-4103 GCA_035995965.1 Longimicrobium sp.
CGGATGGACGAGGAGAACCCGTACGCGGTGATCGTCGACCGCATCTCCCACGAGGTGCCGTACTATCGGAGCTATTTGAAGAAGTCGGTGCTGGACGGCTGCCACGTCATCAACAACCCCTTCATGTGGACCGCCGACGACAAGTTCTTCGGCGCCGCGCTCGCCACCCGGCTGGGGATCGCGCACCCCAGGACGGCGGTGCTCCCCAACAAGGAGTACATCCCCGGCGTGGTGCACGAGGAGTCGCTCCGCAACCTCCAGTACCCGCTCGACTGGCAGGGGCTGGTGGACTACATCGGGATGCCGTGCATCCTCAAGGACGCGCACGGCGGCGGGTGGAAGGACGTCTACGTCTGCCGCTCGCTGGACGAGCTGATCCACCACTACGACACCTCCGGGCTGCTCACGATGATCGTGCAGGAGTTCATCGAGTGGGACCAGTTCATCCGCTGCATCTGCATCGGGCAGGAGAAGGTGATGCCCATCAAGTACGACCCCAAGGAGCGCCGCTACCACGTGGAGCACGACCACCTGGGACCGGAGCTGGGCGCGCGCGTGGTCGCCGACTCGCTCAAGCTGGTGCGGGCGCTGGGCTACGACATGAACTCGATGGAGTGGGCCGTGCGCGACGGCATCCCCTACGCGATCGACTTCATGAACCCCGCGCCGGACATGGACATCTACTCGCTCACCCCGCACTACTTCGAGTGGGCGGTGCAGTCGATGGCCGACATGGCGATCTCGCTCGCCAAGAACCCCCGCCGCCAGGTGAAGGACCTGCGCTGGGACGCGCTCTTCACCGGCTCCCGCGAAACCGGCGAAGGCGGCGACAACGGCACCGCCGGCTCGGCGAGCGCCGGGTTCGCGGCGCAGGGCGGGGCCGCGTCCACCCGAATCGGCGGCACGATGGGCTCCGACGGACTCGCGGACGCCGGCGCGCAGTCCACGTCGGACGAGGGCCAGCACGGCGGGGGATCGGGCGGGCGGACGGACGCGGGGGGGCACGCTGGCGGGGCGAAGGCGCAGACGTCCGTCGACTTCGGCAGCGGAGGGAGCGGCCTCTTCGGATCCGACTCCGACGCCGGCGAGAGCGCCAGGGCCGCGCAGCAACTCGACGCGGCGACGACCGCCGGCGGGCCGACGGCGGCGACGAACCAGAAGATCCAGGAACAGACCTCCGCCGTACCGTCCGCCGCTGCCGCGCAACCGATCCAGCGCACCGCGCCGGGCAGCTACGTGGACGAGTCGCCGGCGGCGGACCTGGAGCCGCCCGTGGAGGCGCAGACGCAGCACGGCTCCGCCCCGGGCATGTACACCGACGAGATCGCGGGGCAGCACACGGCGCCGCCGATGTCGGGTTCCGGGGGCGTAACCAGCGGCGGCCGCGCGTCCGACTCCGCGGCGGAATCGGGCGAGCGGGGGCACGGCCGCACGCAGGCGGCGGAGGACCAGGGTTGAGCGACGACGTCCTCCGCCGCGCGGTCGAGACCTGGCATGGGCTGCTCCACGACTCGGCGCTGGCCGCCGACTGCGCGGAGCGGATGGACGAGGAGCACCGCCGGCGGGGGATGTTCTTCGGCGAGCGGCCGCTCTGCAGCGTGCTGCGGCCGCGCTTCCTGACGCCGGACCAGTACCGCTGGATCGGCGGCCAGGTGGCCACGCTGATGTCGGCCGTCCGCCGCGCGCACGAGGCTGCGATGGCGGACCCGGACCTCCTCGCGCAGTTCCGCCTGCTCGACTGGGAGGCCGAGCTGATCGAGGCGGACCCGGGCTTCGCCTCGCCCGCGCCCACCTCGCGGCTCGACGCCTTCTTCGACCCCGGGGCGGGGACGCTCCGCTTCACCGAGTACAACGCCGAGACCCCCGCGGGCCCGGCGTACATGGACGAGCTCTCCGACGTCTTCCTGGCCCTCCCCGTCACCGGCGAGTTCCTGCGGACGCACACGGTGCAGCCGCTCCCGGCGCGGCACGGCGTGCTGCACGCGCTGCTGCGCGCCTACGCCGAGTGGGGCGGGCACCGCGAGTTGCCGAGCATCGGCATCCTGGACTGGAGCGAGGTCCCCACCTACAGCGAGTTCGTCTTCTTCCGCGACTACTTCCGCTCGCATGGCATCGCCTGCGAGATCGCCGACCCGCGGGCGCTGGAGTACCGCGAGGGCAGGCTGATGGCGGGCGACTTCCCCATCACCCTGATCTACAAGCGGGTGCTGATCGACGAGCTGGTGCAGCGGATGGGGATCGACAACCCCGTGGTGCAGGCCGTGCGAGACGGCGCCGTCTGCATGGTGAACCCCTTCCGCTGCAAGGTGCTGTACAAGAAGGCCAGCCTCGCCGTGCTCGGCGACGAGCGCAACGCCGGCCTGTTCACGGCCGTGCAGCAGGCGGCGGTGGAGGCGTGCATCCCCTTCACCCGCATCGTGGAGGAGCGGAAGACGCGCATCCACGGCGAGGAGATCGACCTGCTGCCGTGGGCCGCGGCGAACCGCGAGCGGCTGGTGCTGAAGCCGAACGACGACTACGGGGGACGGGGGATCGTGCTCGGCTGGCTGGTGAGCGACGACGAGTGGAGCGCCGCGTTGAAGACGGCGCTGGAGCATCCCTACGTGGTGCAGGAGCGCATCGTCCTCCCCACCGAGCCGTTTCCGAGCTGGGTGGACGGGCGGCTGGAGGTGTACGACCGCATGGTCGACATCGCCCCCTTCGTCAGCCACGCCGCCCACGTCGACGGCGCGCTGACGCGCATCGCCACCGACCCGCTGCTGAACGTCACGGCCGGCGGCGGCTCGTCCGTCGCGACCATGCTGGTGGAGGAGCGGTAGGTGGTGGAAGTGCTAAGTGCTTAAGTGCTAAGTGCTAAGTGCTGGCAGTTCCTGGGCACTAGGGACCAGGCACTGGGCACTATCCGGAACCGGTCAATCAACCCGTGAGGTCGACCGCATGAAGGCCCCATCGCTCACCCTCGGGATCGAGGAAGAGTACCAGATCATCGACCCGGTGACGCGCGAGCTGCGCTCGTACATCACCGAGATCCTGGACCACGACCACCTGATCCTGGGCGAGATCAAGCCCGAGCTGCACCAGAGCATCGTGGAGGTGGGAAGCCCCATCTGCCAGTCGCCCGCCGAGGTGAAGGTCGAGCTCATCCGGCTGCGGCGGATGGTGATGGAGCTGGCGGCGAAGAAGGGGCTGAAGGTCGTCGCGGCCGGGACGCACCCCTTCAGCAGCTGGATGACGCAGGAGATCACGCCGCTGGAGCGCTACCTGGGCGTGAAGCAGGACATGCAGGACCTGGCGCAGCAGCTCCTGATCTTCGGCACGCACGTGCACGTGGGGATCGAGGACCGCGAGTTCATGATCGACGCCATGAACGTCGCGCGCTACTTCCTTCCCCACATCCTCTGCCTGTGCAGCTCGTCCCCGTTCTGGATGGGGCGCAACACCGGGCTCAAGAGCTACCGCAGCGTGATCTTCCGCAACTTCCCGCGCACGGGCGTGCCGCGCGTGCTGCGCGACTGGCGCGAGTTCGAGTCGCTCAGCAACACGCTGGTGGAGACGGGCTGCATCCCCGACGGGAGCAAGATCTACTGGGACGTGCGGCCGCACCACAAGTTCCCCACGCTGGAGTTCCGCTTCCTGGACGTCTGCACGCGGGTGGACGAGGCGGTGTGCGTGGCGGCGGTGCTGCAGGCCATCGTGCTCAAGCTGTTCAAGCTGCGGCGCGACAACATGACCTTCCGCGTCTACGCCAGCGACCTGATCGAGGAGAACAAGTGGCGCGCGGTGCGCTACGGCTTCGACGGCAAGCTGATCGACTTCGGGAAGCGGGCGGAGTGCCCGGCGCGCGACCTGATCCGCGAGATGCTGGAGTGGTTCGTGGACGACGTGGTGGACGAGCTGGGGAGCCGCGAGGCGGTGGAGTACGCCTTCCGCATCATGGACGAGGGCTCCAGCGCGGACCGCCAGCTCGCCGTCTACGAGCGCACGGGGGACCTGAACGCCGTGGTCGACCACCTCATCGCGGAGACGGAGGAGGGCGTGTTCTCTGATTCCGTCGCCGCGACCAGCTCGTAAAGAACGTTTCACGCAGAGACGCAGAGGAACTG
>DASYJZ010000062.1:0-16044 GCA_035995965.1 Longimicrobium sp.
TCTCGACGCGATCTCCGGTCAGGAGCGGGTGCCGGTCCCACGTCCCCCACACCAGGTGCAGGTAGATCTCCGCGTAGCTCCTCACGATCCTGGCGGCTGCAGGGTACGTGTCGAACCGCTGTGAACCCGAGGCCGAGTCCGCGAAGGCGGACCTTCGTGCCGTGCCAGCGGCGGGTTTCCAACCCGTCGTTTCCGATCCGGAGGAAATGCGGCAGACCTCCATCGCTCCGCAACCCTCCGTCCGAAAGCCGCCACCGCCGCTCCGGATCGCAACCCATGCTGCGGCGGCGCGATCCCATTCTGGTGCTCCCCCGCGCGTAACCCGCCACCGCCGCTCCGCATCGGACCGCATGCGTCCGCGGAGCATCGGGTCCTCCGCGCGCCCTCACCCACCCACCGGGGCTGTTGCGCATGCCGTGTCCGCGGCGGTATCTGTTCGTCCGTCCACACCTCCTGGTCAGCCAGGTGCCGCGGCGCGCGCGCGCATCGCGGCGCCCGCACCGCCTTCCCGCGCCCGTGCAGCCAGCGTCACCCGCACCGCAGGCCTCGCCCGCCGACCCCGAAGCCGACCTGCTCGCGCGGCTGCGGGCGGGCGACGAGGCTGCGTACGCGCAGCTCGTGCGCGAGCAGACGCCGGCGCTGCTGCGCGTGACCTCGCGCCTCCTGCGCTCCGACGACGAGGCGCGCGACGCCGTGCAGGACGCGTTCGTGGCGGCGTTCCGCGCGCTCCCACGCTTCCGCGCCGAGTCGCGGCTGGGGACGTGGATCTACCGCATCGCCATCAACGCCGCCCTCGCCCGCCTGCGCGCCCGCGCCACCGTCGACGAGGTGAGCCTGGACGAGTGGCTGCCGCGCTTCGTCGAGGACGGGCACCAGGCGGAGCCGAGCGAGCCCTGGCCGGCGGACGCGGGGGCGGAGCGGCGCGAGGTGCGCGAGCGGGTGCGCGCCGCCATCGACCGGCTCCCCGACAGCTACCGCACCGTGGTGCTCCTCCGCGACATCGAGGAGCTCACCACCGACGAGGCCGCGCAGGCGCTGGGGATCTCGACCGGCGCGGTCAAGGTGCGCCTCCACCGCGCGCGCCAAGCGCTGCGTGCCCTCCTCGACCCATGGATGCGAGGCGAGGCCGCATGACCGCGCTCCCCACCTGCCGCGAGGTGCTCGAGTTCCTGGGCGACTACGACGCCGGCGAGCTGGATCCCATGCGCACCGCCGCCTTCGAGCGCCACCTGGAGGTCTGCGCGAGCTGCCGCAACTACCTCGTCAGCTACCGGGTCACCATCGAGCTGGAGAAGGACGCGTTCGCCGACCCCGGGCTGAGCGAGCCGCCCGAGGAGCTCATCGCCGCCATCCTCTCGATCCGACGCACTGCCTGATCTCACAATGCGACGCGGAGACGCAGAGAGCCGCCATGGCTTTCTCCGCGTCTCCGCGTCTCTGCGTGAGGCCTTCTGTTGCTTCAGCCGATGCGGCGCGGGGGACGGGCCGCGACGACGACCTCGGTCGCAGCGCCGCAGTCGGGGCACGGGGAGGCGCTGCCTTCGCGCCACCGGCCGCAGGCGGGGCACAGGCTCACCATCCGCCCCTCCTCCTCATGCGACGCGGGGAGGAGGAACGCCGTCCCGTCCTCCGCCACCGCGCGGAGGGAGGGGCCGGTGTAGAAGTGCGCCAGCAGGTCGCGCACGTCCATCTCGGCCGCCTTCGCCGTCACGACGTCTTCGCGGCTCACGGCGGTGCGGTTGCGGAAGCGGCTGCGCTCGGCGGTCCAGGTGCGCTCCACCCCCGCCTCCGGTTCCAGCTTCAGCGTGAGCCCGCGCGCCTCCAACGTGAACGGCACCGCCAGGCGCCGCCGCAGGCGGTCCGCCGCGCGCGCTACCTCCGCCGCGGGCGCGAGCTGCTTCCGGTTGGCGGGGTGGATGGACGGGTCGCAGAAGACGGTGGCGCGCGCATGCGACCAGAGCGGCGTGCGCAGGTCCCCCACGTCCGTCTCCGCAACCGCCGTGTAGTCGTACCGCCGCTCCACCGGCCCCACCTCGACACGCGCCCCCTTCACCCCCTGCGCGTCCCGCAGCGCATGGCCCACCGCGCGCGCCAGCGCCTCGCGCCGCTCGCGGTCCGAGAGCGCGCTCCAGAGGTCGGGTTCATTCAGCTCGGCCCCGTCCGTCGCCATGTCCCTCACGTGCACAGGTTTGCCGAGGAGCAGTCCGCGAAGGCGGACTTCGTGCCGTTCCAGCGGCGGGTTTCCAACCCGTCGTTTCCAACCCGTCGCTTCCAACCCGTCGTTTCCAACCCGTCGTTTCCAACCCGTCGTCTCCAACCCGTCGTTCTCCACCCCGCCATCGTCAGGCCGTCCCTGCCCCTACGGCCGCGGCGGAGGGAGGTTCTCGCGGAAGATGCGGCCGTCGCGCTGCACGTCGGTGGTGGTGCCGCTCGCCGGGCGTCCGAAGGCGACGGGGAAGTCGACCCACACCGCGACGGGGATCCCCTCGATGGTCGCCGGGCGGAAGCGGAGCTGCCGGACCACCTCCACGGCCGCGGGGCCGAACGCCGGCTCGGTCGTCGAGGTGATCGAGATCGTCATGGAGTCCACCGTGCCGTCGGGCAGCACCTTCATGCGGAGCGCCGCCGCCCCCGCGAGCCTGCGCTGCCGCAGCGCCGCGGGATACGCGCGCGTCGTGAGCCGCGGCAGCTCGCGCCGGTTCAGCAGCACCGGCTGCGTGTCGGGACCGAGGCGCTCGGCCTGCGCGCGGGCCGTGGCGGAGCCGGCGGCCAGCAGCGCGGCCGCGACCAGGACGATGCGGGCGGCGGATCGGAGGCGTGGAGTCATTGGGCGGAGGATCGACTGGGGACGGAGATGTGGAAGGAATGCGTCTCCAATCTAACGGTTTTCGAGTCTCCGGGGAAACGCTTCCGTGCCCCCGCTGGACAAAGCGCGCTCCATCCTCCCCCGATTCACCCCGCCACCCAGCGGCTCCGACCGTCGAAGCGACGGTTGGTGGCAGAAGCGAAGCGAAGATTTCCCCCGCGGCCTACGCTGACGGCCGTCCGCCGACCGCCAGCACCCGCTCCGCCGCGCGCAGCCCGGAGATCACCGCGCCCTCCACGTTCGGCGCGCTGAGGTAGTCTCCCGCCAGCACCATGCGCGGGTCCGTCTCCATCCCCCCGGCCAGGAAGCGGGCGAGGTGCTGCAGGGCGCCGGTGCGGAACACCGTCCACGCGTGCTCCCAGCGGTAGATGCGGACGGCGCGGACCATCCCCTCAATGCCCGGAAAGGGCTTCCGCAGGTCGGGGAGGATGGCGTCCATCGCCATCTCGGCGGTCGCGTCCATCAGCCGCGGGCCGACGTGGGGCAGAGGGAGCGCGAGCAGGGCGCCGCGGCCGGGCGGAAGATACCCCGGCAGCTTCGCCTCCTGCGAGCAGACGGCCGCCAGCGCGCGCGACTCGCCCCGCGCGTACGACAGCCCGAACCAGCGCGCGCCTACGGGCCGGTCGAGCGCGATCGCGACGGTGACGGAGGGGCGCACCTCCACCCCCGCCAACCATTGGCCCGCCGCCGGCATCACAGCCTGCACCAGCGCGCACGCGGCCGGCGCGGGGACGGCGACCACGGCGGCGGCGAAGCGCTCGCTCCACCCGTCGCCGCGCAACTCGACGCCCTCCGCATCGGCGTGCAGCTCGCGGACGGGGGCCTCGGTGCGCACCTCGCCTCCCGCCCGCCCCACCGCCCCCGCGACGGCGTCGCAGAAGCCGCCCGCGCCGCCGCGCAGCGCCAGCACGTCGAGCGACATCCCCTGGCGCGCCAGCGCGTGGTAGAAGCCGGCGCTCGCCTCCCCGGCGCTGGTGCCGTAGAGCGTCTGCAGGAGCGGCGCGGCGAGCAGGTCCACGAACCCACCGCCCACCTCGCGCTCGCCCCACGCTGCGATGGACTCGCGGTCGAGCCCCGCGGCGGCGGCGCACTCCAGCGCGTCCAGCCGCAGCACGTCCGCGTGGCGGTGCAGGAAGGGGAGGTAGTGCGCGCCCAGCCTGAGCTTGAGGCCGAACGGGAGCGCGCCCGAGGCCAGCATCGACGTGGGCGACCCGTACACCACCTCGTGCGCCTTGCCGCCGCGCCAGAGCGCGTCGCGCCCCGAGCTCCGCTCGCACAGCGCTGCCCCGCCGGCCTCGCGCAGCACGCGCAGGAAGCGGGTGTAGACCGAGGCGAAGAGCTGCGTCGCGGTGTCGATCCGGCAGCCGTCCAGCTCGTCGGTGCGCGTGCGGCCGCCGACGGTGGACGACGCCTCCAGCACGGTGACCGCTGCGCCCGCGCGCGCCAGCCGGAAGGCCGCCGTAAGCCCCGCCGGGCCCGCGCCCACCACTGCGACGCGCGCCCCTTCTCCCGCCCCCGGAGGCGGCTCAGCCACGACCGCCGCCCGGGATGTTGCTGCGGGCCGACACCCGCTCTAGGTTAGCCAGCACCACCACCACCTCCCCTCCCGGAGCACCCATGAGACGCAGAGAGTTCGTCCTGCAAGGCACCGCGCTGGCCGCAGGGCTCGGCGCGGGGTCCGCGCTCCTGCCCCGCATGCTGTCTGCCACGCCGCTGCGCGAGACCTGGCTCGACGACCCGGCAACGAAGGAGCTCGCGCTGCGCGCCGTGGACGCCGCGCGCCAGGCCGGCGCCAGCTACGCCGACGTGCGCATCTCCCGCGCGCGGCAGCAGGCGCTCGGCACGCGCGAGCGGCAGATCACCTTCTTCAACGACGGCGACAGCTACGGCTTCGGCGTGCGCGTGCTGGCGGGCGGCGCCTGGGGCTTCGCGGCCAGCCGCGACGTGAACGCCGACGAGGTGGTGCGGGTGGCGCGGCAGGCCGTGGCGCAGGCGCGCGCCAACGCGGCGGCCATGAAGCGCCCCGTGGAGCTGGCGCCCACCGAGCGCTGGCCGGACGCGAAGTGGACCTCGGCGATGGAGATCGACCCCTTCACCGTGCCGATCGAGGAGAAGGTCGACCTGCTGCTGCGGGCCAACGCCGAGGCGCTCAAGGTGCAGGGGGCGCGCTTCGTCAACTCCAACATGTTCTTCCTGAAGCAGGAGAAGAGCTTCGCCAGCAGCGAGGGCTCGTACATCGAGCAGACCCTCTACCGCTCCTGGCCGGTGGTGAACATCACCGCCGTCGCGGCCGACGGGTCGGACTTCCAGCGGCGGCAGAGCACCGACGTGGCGCCGCGCGGCCTGGGCTACGAGCACGTGCGCGACGCGCGGCTCCCCGAGCACGCCGGCCGCTGGGCCGAAGAGGCGGTGGCCAAGCTCTCCGCCAAGCCGGTGCAGCCCGGCCGCTACGACCTGGTGCTGCTGCCCACGCACCTCTGGCTCACCATCCACGAGTCCATCGCCCACCCCACCGAGCTCGACCGCATCATGGGGTTCGAGGCGAACTTCGCCGGCACCTCGTTCGTGTCCCCGATCGCCGACTACCTGGGCAAGTTTCGCTACGGGCCGGACTTCATGAACGTGCAGGGCGAGCGCAGCACCCCGGGCGGGCTCTCCTCCATCGGCTACGACGACGAGGGGGTGAAGCCCGACGAGTTCCTGATCATCAAGAACGGCATCGTCAACGACCTGCAGACCACCCGCGAGCAGGCGCCCTGGCTCGCCGACTGGTACCGCAGCCAGGGGCGGCCGGTGCGCAGCCACGGCAACTCGTACGCCCAGAACTGGTCCGACGTGCAGTTCCAGCGCATGCCCAACGTGAACCTGCTCCCCAACGCCCAGCGCGACGTGAGCGTGGACGAGCTGGTAGCCGACGTGAAGGACGGCATCCTGATCGACGGCGACGGGAGCTTCTCCATCGACCAGCAGCGCTTCAACGCGCAGTTCGGCGGGCAGGTGTTCAAGGAGATCAAGGACGGGAAGATCACCGGCCCGCTGAAGGACGTCGCCTACCAGATGCGCACCCCCGAGTTCTGGAACTCCATGGACGGCCTGGGCGGGCGCGGCACGTACTTCATCGGCGGCTCCTTCTTCGACGGCAAGGGCCAGCCCAGCCAGTCCAACGCCGTGAACCATGGCTCGCCCGCGGCCCGCTTCCGCCGGGTCAACGTGATCAACACCGGACGCAGAGCGTAACCGCCGATGCCCGACAAGAAATTCATCTCGCGCGAAGAGGCCGAGGCCATCGCCCGGCGCGCGCTCTCGTTCAGCACCGCCGACGAGGCGCGGGTGAACCTGCAGAGCGCCACGCACGGCAACACCCGCTTCGCCCGCAACCAGGTCTCCACCGGGGGCGACGCCTACGACGCCACCGTCGCCGTGACCAGCGCCTTCGGCAAGAAGACGGCGAGCGCCGGCACCAACCGCTTCGACGACGAGAGCCTGCGCGCGGTGGTGCAGACCAGCGAGCGGCTGGCGCGCCTGGTCCCCGAAGACCCCGAGTACCTGGGCGAGCTGGGGCCGCAGCAGTACCCGCAGAGCTCCGCCTACTTCCAGTCCACCGCCGACCTCACTCCCGAGCAGCGCGCCGCCGCCGTGCGGGCGATCACCGAGCCCGCCGACCGCCAGGGGCTGGTCTCCACCGGCTTTCTGGACATCATGGTGGGCTCGAACGCCGTCGCCACCAAGAAGGGGCTCTTCGCCTACCAGACGGGGACGGTGGTGAACCTCACCACCACGGTGCGCACCCCCGACGGCACCGGCTCCGGCTGGGCTGGCACGGGGCAGAACGACTGGGCGCGGCTGAACCCCGCCGAGCTCGCCGACCGCGCCATCCGCAAGGCGCAGCTCTCGCGCAACCCGCGGGCGGTGGAGCCGGGGAAGTGGACCGTGGTGCTGGAGCCGACCGCGGTGGCGAACCTGGTGCAGCTCATGGTGGGGGCGATGGACGCGCGCCAGGCCGACGAGGGGCGCTCGTTCTTCTCCAAGCCCGGGGGCGGCAACAAGCTCGGGGAGAAGTTCCTGGATCAGCGCGTCTCGATCGTGAGCGACCCGGCGAGTCCCACGGCGCCGTCGGCGGCGTTCAACGGCGGCGGGCTCCCCAACCGGCGGATGGTGTGGGTGGAGAACGGCACCGTGGCCAACCTGCAGTACGGTCGCTTCTGGGCGCAGAAGCAGGGGAAGCAGCCCACCGGGTTCGCCGACGGGTTCAGCATGGCCGGCGGGAACAGCAGCGTGGAGGAGATGATCCGCTCCACGGAGCGGGGGCTGCTGGTGACGCGCTTCTGGTACATCCGCCCCGTGGACCCGCGCACCATCCTCTACACCGGGTTGACGCGCGACGGCACCTTCCTGATCGAGAACGGCAGCATCACCAGCGCGGTGAAGAACCTGCGCTGGAACGAGTCTCCCGTGTTCATGCTGAACAACGTGGAGATGCTGAGCCCGCCGGTGCGCGTGAGCGCCAACGAGTCCGGCGACGCCGACAGCGCCGTGGTGGTCCCCGCGGTCAAGGCGCGCGACTTCACCTTCACCTCGCTCTCGGACGCGGTGTGATGCGCTGAAGGCGGTCCAGCGAAGACGGAGGCGCCCGGCTGGATGGTTCCCGCCGGGCGCCTTCGTCTCCAGGGGTGCGGAGCGTGTTGTTTCATTTTATCTTGAGTTCAGAGGTCTGCCTCGGCTGATCTGACGGAGGGCACATGGGACAGAGGTCTGCGATCGAGTGGACGGACGCTACATGGAACCCGGTGACGGGGTGCACCCGGGTGAGTGCCGGGTGCGACAACTGCTATGCCGCCACCCTTGCCACGAGGCTGCTGAAAGAGATTTACCTCGACCGTGCTCCCCAGGTCGACTCCGACATCACCCGCAGAGATCCGTTCGCGGTGCGCCTCTGGCCGGAGCGCCTGCAGGACCCGCTGAAGTGGCGGCAGCCGAGGCATATCTTCGTCAACAGCATGAGCGACCTGTTTCACAAGGATGTGCCGTCCGCGTTCGTGCGGCAAATCTTCACGGTGATGCTCCAGGCTCCGTGGCATACGTATCAGGTGCTTACGAAGAGGCCCTCGCGAGCACGGCAGTTCCTCGAGCGGAACCGAGACCTTTTTGCAGAGGCAGTAACCCCGGCGCATATCTGGATTGGAGCTTCGGTCGAGGATCAGCGTGCCGTCCATCGAATCCGTCAACTTCTTCAGGTGCCAGCGACGGTGCGTTTTCTTTCCTGCGAGCCGTTGATCGGACCCCTCACCTTTGATCCCCGGGGGCTGAACTGGGTCATCGTCGGGGGAGAAAGCGGGTTGCGCCGGCGGCCAATGGAGTCGGAGTGGGTCCGGGCCATTCGTGATCGGTGTCAACTCACGGGCGTGCCATTTTTCTTCAAACAATGGGGGGGACGCACTCCCAAGGCGGGTGGCCGGGAACTCGATGGAATCGAATGGAACGAGATGCCGGAGTCTGGATCGGAGTTGATGAGGAAGGGGGCGTGAGTGGAGGAAGATGGCCTCTATCGTCCAGAGATAAAGGCGCACTCTCTGGAGAAGATCCGGCGCCACAACTACTACGCGGCACTTTTCTCGAAGGCCATGCACAAGCGCTGGGCGAATCGCGCCTACATCGGCCTGTATGCCGGTGCGGGCCGTGCTCTGGTCCAGCCCGGCGATGAACTGGTCGAGACCTCAGCACTTGCCGTGTTTCGCCAGGAGGTTCCGTTTACGAAGTACATCTTCGTCGATTCGGATCCAAGGTGCATCGACGCGCTCCGTGCGCGAATCCAGGCACTTCCCTCATCGTTTGACGTGACGCTCATCACCAGAGACGTCAACAGTTCCGTTCCCGAGATCATCACAGCCATGCCGCGTTACAACGCCGCGCGCGGCGAAGGAGTGATCTCGCTGTGCTTCGTAGACCCCTTTCGGGTCGACCTGAACTTCGACGTGATCCGGCAGCTCAGCCGGTACAAGATCGACTTCCTCGTGATGTTACCGCTCGGGTATGATCTTCGGCGTAACTTCCAACGCTACCTCGACGATGAAAATGATACTCGGGTAGGATCATGGATCGATGCGCCGGACTGGCGGGAGCAGTGGCGCACGTCCATGCAACCGGATCGCAAGATCGTACGTTTCATTCTCGAGAAGTTCGATGAGGCGATGGAGCGGCTGGGCTTCCATCGCCGAGAGATGGAGGACACTGTTTCGGTCAAGGTTACGGGGATGGGGGTGTACCTCTACTCGCTCGCTCTCTACACTCGGCACGAGCTCGGCAAACAGTTCTGGAAGGACACGAAAGCGCGGACTCAGCCGTACTACGATATGGGCCTCTAAAGGCGGTGGTGTAGCTCATGCCTGCCAGAGACATCCCCGAAAGCGACTGGAAGGTCTTCCGCACCGTGCGCGAGGCGGCGCTCGACCGCTACTGCGCGCGCGTGCTGGACGAGTGTGCGGCGGTGATCCAGGACACGAGCACCACCAACCACAAGCGCTACCTGCGACTGTACCGGATGCTGGACAAGCGGGACGACGACCTCGCCTCCGCGTTCAACGACTTCCGCCGCTCGACCGCGATCATCCAGCTCGCCCGGATCCACAACCTCGGCGTGGTGACGGACGAAGAGCTCGGCCGCTTCAGCAAGGAAACGCGCGAGCTCGTGACTGCGCTGGTGACGGGAGACTTCGGCGACTGATCCGACTCCCACAAAGATGTCACGCAAGATCCTCGGGGAGCCGCCGTGGCTTTCTATGCGTCTCCGCGTCTCGGCGTGAGACCATCTTGTGATGTTTCGGCGCGGGCTTGCGTCCCCCGGAGGCGGGTGGCAACGTGAGCGGCACGCGGTTCGCAAAGGGCGCGGGCGGCATCCACACCACACACTACGGCGGACGGCGAAGGCGGGACTACGTGCCACGGAACCCCTGGAGGGCGAGATCCAAGCTGATCGCCGCGATGGCCGCCGGCATCCTCGCCGGCATCCTCATGGGCATGCTGCTCGTCCACCTCCTGCTTTCCCCCAACTCCCCCAGGCCGTAGCCGCCTGCCCCCTCGGCTCTCTCCGCGGAAGACGCGTCGACGTGACGCGGAACTGCCGTATCCTCCCCTGTGTCGTTAGTTTGTCTGGGGAGTCCCGCCATCCTTCCGTCATCCTTCGGGAGACTGCGGGCGGCACTCTTCCGGGTGAATCTTTTTCGAAATTGGATCGTATCAGGACTCGGTCCGGAGCCCTGACCATCCGACTGCAGAATCGACACGCCGCGCGCCGCGGCCGGGAGTGTGCCATGTACTGTTCCACCTGCGGGTCCAGGGTCGCCGAGGGCCGCGCCACCTGCCAGGTGTGCGGCGCCGCGGCGCCCCGCGTCGCCATGCAGGCTCCCTACCCGCAGCAGCCCGCGTACGGCGTCGAGCCCATGCACCTGTGCCCGCGCTGCGGCTACCGCGGGATGAGCGCCGGGTACTTCTCGCGCGGCGGGCACGTGGCCGCGCTGGTGGGCATCACCATGATGACGATGCCGATCATGGGCGCCGGCGGCTTGGGCTTCTATCTCCTCCGCCACAACCACCGCGTCTGCCCGCGGTGCGGGATGCACTGGGGGCCGCACGGCATGCGCGCGATGTCGCTCGTCCCCGGCGGCGGGACGCAGATGAGCGCGACCGAGCCGGCCTTCCACGTGCCCGGCTCCGCGAAGCGCGCCTGGGCGATCATGCTGATGATCCTGGCGGGGATCCTCCTCACCGTCGCCATCTCGGCGGGAGAGGGCGGGCCGCTGGTGTTCGGGCTGCTGGCCGGCGGCGGCGGCGCGGCGCTGCTGAAGAGCGAGAAGACGGAGCGCGAGCGGCGGCGCGAGTCGATCATCCAGAGCCTGCAGCTCCCCGTGCTCCAGCTCGCGGGGCGCAAGGCCGGGCGCCTGACGGTGACCGACGTGGCCACCGAGATGGGGTGGCCGATGGTGCGGGCGGAGAAGGTGCTGAACTCGCTGGACGACGGCCTGCGGGTGATGAGCGACATCACCGACGACGGCGTGATCGTCTACGACTTCGTGGAGATCCGCACCGCGCACCTGAACCGCCTGGGCGGGAACGGCACCGAGCGCAACGTGCTCCACGCCTGACCGACGAACAGAAACGGCCGTCTCACACGGAGACGCAGAGGAACCGAGAGAACGCAGCGCGCTCTCGGTTCCTCTGCGTCTCTGCGTGAAACGGCCGTTCGGAGAGTTGAGGATGCGCCGCGGGCGCGGTTACATTCCCCCGACCGCGTCGGCCTCCACGATGCCGCCCTGCTCCTGGCTCTTGGCCTGGCGCTTGAGCTCGGCCACCTTCTCCCCCAGCGCCGTGAAGTCCGGCCATTGGGCGGGGTCGATGCGGAGCACCGCGGCCGAGAGGCGCGTGACCGGGAAGTCGCGCTCCTCGCCGGAGCGGTCGCGCGCGCGGTAGGTGCCGGACGCCGCCGTCTCGTCGGGGAGGTGCGAGAGGAGCCCCGCGGCGAAGCGCCGCTGCGCGTCCTCGGCCAGGCGCCGGCCGCGATCGGCCGCGCAGCAGAGCACGAAGTCGTCGCCGCCCACGTGGCCCACGAAGGCGTCGGGCTCGCCCTTCGCGGCGAGCGTCAGCGCGTCGGCCGCCTCGCGGATGGCGGCATCGGCCACCGCGAAGCCGAAGCGGTCGGAGAAGGGCTTGAAGTGGTCCAGGTCGAAGTAGGCCACGGCGAAGGGCCTGCCCAGCCCCCGGCGCCGCTCCAGCTCCCGGTAGATCGCCTCGCCGCCGGGGAGGCCGCTGGTGGGGTTGCGGTCCAGGCCGCGGCGCGCCTGCCGCAGGAGCGCCGCCACGCGCGCCAGCAGCTCGCGGGTGTCGAAGGGCTTGGCCAGGTAGTCGTCCGCGCCCGCGTCGAAGCCGCCCAGGCGGTCCTCGATGCGCACCTGCGCGGTGAGGATGAGCACGGGCAGGTGCGCCGTGGCGGGGTCGCGCTTGATCCGCCGGCACACCTCGAAGCCGTCCGGGTCGCCCATGCGGTAGTCGAGCACCACCAGGTCCGGCGCCTCGCGGCGGAGCTCCTCCAGCGCCTGCGTGCCATTGCGCGCCTCGCGCACCTGGTGCCCCGCCGAGGAGAGCACCATCGAGGTCATGCGTCGCAGCGGCTCGTCGTCTTCCGCCAGCAGGATCCGGCTCATGTCTTTCGTGTCGTGTTCGTGAACGGACCGCCACCCCACCCCGGCAGCGCCAGCCGCACGATGACCCATCGCACCTTCCGCACCCTCGCCCCGCTCGCGGCGGCCGCCTGGCTCGCCGCCGTCTGCTCCCCCATCCGGGCGCAGGGAACCCTCAATGTAGCACCGCGGGCCGCGTCGGGCGCAACCGAGGCCGCCGCGAGGCCCGCACTCGCGGCGCGCATCGACGCCATCCTGGAGCGTCCCTCGCTGCGCGCCGCGGACTGGGGGATCGAGGTGCGCGACGCCGGCACCGGCCGCGTGCTCTACGCGCGCAGCGCCGCCCGGCCGTTCATCCCCGCCTCGAACCTGAAGCTGCTGGTCACCACCACCGCCGCGCACCACCTGGATCCGGGGTACCGCTTCCGCACCACCCTCTACGGCACCGGCCCCGTGCGCGACGGGGTGCTGGAGGGTGACCTGGTGCTCTACGGGCGCGGCGACCCGCTCATCTCCACCCGCTACGGCCGACCGCTGGCCGGCGTGTGGGAGGAGCTGGCCGACTCTCTCCGGGCGCGCGGCATTCGCCGGGTGAGCGGCGGGGTGGTGGCCGACGACTCGTACTTCGAGGCGCAGCACGTGCGCCCGGACTGGGATCCGTACGACCTGCGCTGGTGGTACGGCGCACCCGTGGGCGCGCTGGGCTACAACGACAACTCGGTCGAGGTGCACGTGGAGCCGGGCCGGGTGGGCGCGCCGCCGCGGGTGTCGTGGACGCCGCAATCGGAGTACGTGGCGGTGGAGAACGGCGCGGTGACCGTGGCCGCGGGGCGCCCCGCCACCGCCGACCTGGAGCGCGTCCCCGGCCCCCGCGCCGGCATCCGCGTCCACGGGAACGTGCCCGCGCGCTCCGGCGCCGACGTGGAGTTCTTCGCCGTGCCGAGCGGGGCCGAGTACGCCGGCATCACCTTCCGCGAGGCGCTGGAGCGCAAGGGGATCGCGGTGGGCCGCCGCGAGGTGCGGGTGGTGGCGGACTCCACGCGCTCGCCCGCGCGCGGCGCCGCGGTGCTGGCGGAGCACTGGAGCGACCCGCTGCCGCGGGTGATCGCGCCGATCCTGCTCAACAGCCAGAACTGGATCGCCGAGACGCTGCTGAAGACGGTGGGCCGCGAGGTGCGCGGCGAAGGGAGCTGGGACGCGGGGATCGCCGTCGAGCGGGAGTTCCTCACCCGCGTGGTGGGGATCGACTCGGCCGACATCGCGCTGCGCGACGGCTCCGGGCTCTCCGACGGGAACCGGGTGACGCCGCGGGCGCTGGTGAAGCTGCTGGGCTACGTCCGCGCGACACCGGAGATGGCGGTGGTGCGCCAGAATCTCCCCGTCTCCGGGCGCGAGGGGTCGCTCCGGGCGCGGCTCACCGACCTTCCCGGGCGGGTGACGGCGAAGACCGGCTACATCGGCGGGGTGGACTCGCTCAGCGGCTGGGTGACGACGGACGACGGGCGCACGGTGATCTTCTCCATCCTCGCCAACCGCACCGGCCAGCCCTCCTCGCGGATGAAGGCGGGGATCGACGACGTGGTCCGCGCCATCGCGGCAACGCCGGCACCCTGAACGGCATCTCTCACAGGGGGCACGGGGGACACGGAGGTTATCCCCCGTGTCCCCTGTGCCCCCGTGAGAGCCATCTGTTGCGGGACCGGAGGATGCGCGGCTCCTCTCGCCCCATCCGGGGTACCATCCCCCGATCCCACTCCAGACTGAATCGATTTCGTGAAGAAGCTCGTCCACATCGCCGTCCCCGCGGCCGGCGTGCTGCTGGGGCTCTCGCCGGCGCGCGCGCAGACGCCCATCACCCCCGCGCTCGCGGCGGAGACCTTCGACAGCGCGTGGACGGTGGTCGACCGCACGCTGTGGGACACCGTCGTCGTCAACCGCGTGTGGACCCCGGCCCGCGCCGAGCTGCGCCCCCGGGCCGAGCGCGCGAAGACGGTGGAGGAGCTGCGCGGCGTGCTGGCGGCGATGATCGCGCGTCTCCCCTACTCGCACTTCGAGCTGATCCCCGGCGAGGTGCAGGCGCGCCTTACCGAGGGTTCCACGGGCGAGGGCGGCGACGCGGGGATGGACGTGCGCCTGGTCGGCGAGCGCTTCCTGGTCACGCGCGTGGACTCGGGCGGCCCCGCGGCGGCCGCCGGGGTGCGCCCGGGGTGGAGCGTGGAGGCCGTGGGCGGCAAGACGGCGCGCGAGCGGCTGGCGCTGCTGGCGGGGATCCCCGGGGCGCGCGAGCCGCGTGGGCGCCAGCTCTACGCCTGGGCCGCCCTCACCCCGGCGCTCCGCGGCACGCCGGGGCGCCCGCTGCGGGTCGGCTTCCGCGACGGGGCGGACCGGCCGGTGGAGAAGGTGCTCACGCTGCGCGCGCAGGCGGGGATGTCGGAGAAGTTCGGCAACCTCCCCTCGCTGCACGTGAAGCTGGAGACCCGCCGCGTGCGCATGGCCGACGGCACCACGCTCGGCGTGATCCGCTTCAACTACTGGTTCCCGGTGATCCTCCCCGCGCTGAACGCGGCGGTGGACTCGCTGCGCGGGGTGGACGGCTTCGTGATCGACCTGCGCGGGAACCTGGGCGGGCTGGGGGCCATGGCGCCCGGGTTCGCCGGCCACTTCCTGGACCGCGCCGACACGCTGGGGGTGATGCGGATGCGCAGCGGCACCCTCTACTTCGTCGCCAACCCGCGCCGGGTGGACACGCAGGCGCGGCCGGTGCTCCCCTTCGCCGGGCCGCTGGCGGTGCTGACGGACGCGCTCACGGCCAGCACCAGCGAGTTCTTCGCGGGCGGCCTGCAGCAGCTCGGCCGCGCGCGCGTCTTCGGCGAGGGAACGGCCGGGGCGGCGCTCCCCGCCCTGGCGCAGAAGCTCCCTGACGGCGACGTGCTGATGCACGCCATCGCCGACTTCGGTGGCCCTCGCGGCCAGCGCTTCGAGGGGCTGGGGGTGACGCCCGACGTGGCGGCGCCGCCCACCCGCGCGGCGCTGCTGGCGGGACGCGACCCGGCCATGGAGGCCGCGGCCGCCTGGATCCGCACCGCCGCCAGGATGCGGCGCGCGGCTCCGTGACACGCTCGCGGCGGGGCTTCCGCCGCACCTGTACCGCCGCCTCGATACCGCGGGTCGGCGCCATCAACCCGGGAGAATCCAGATGATCCGCATCCGAACCGGCCGCTCGCTCGGCCTTGCCGTCCTCGCGCTGGCGGTGCAGGCCGGCGCCGCGGCGGCGCAGCAGCTCCCCGCCGCCAGCCAGGTGGTGGAGAAGTACGTGCAGGCCATCGGCGGGCGCCCGGCCGCGGAGCGCTTTTCGGCGCGCCACGTGACCGCCGAGATGTCGATGCCGGCGATGGGGATGACCATGACGATGGAGAGCTGGATGGCGCGCCCCAACCGCTCCTTCAGCAAGATGGAGATGAGCGGGATGGCGATCACCAGCGGCTTCGACGGCACCACCGCTTGGGTGAACTCGCCGATGAGCGGGCCCAAGATCCTGGACGGCGCCGAGTTCAAGCAGGCGCTGGACAACGCCAACTTCGACAACAACGTCGACTTCGCCAAGGTGTTCTCCACCATGGAGACCGTCGGCGAGCGCACGGTGGACGGCCACGCCTGCTGGAACGTGCGGATGGTGAGCACGAACGGCACCGAGGTGCAGAATTGCTTCGACAAGGCGTCGGGGCTGCTGGTGGGCACCATCGCCAGGCAGCACACCCAGATGGGGGAGATGACGGCCGACATCGTGATGAGCGAGTACAAGGACTTCGACGGCCTGAAGCTGCCGACCCGCATGACGATGACGATGGGCCCGCAGCAGGTGGTCACCACCATCAAGACCGTGAGCCACGCCCCCGTCGCGGACTCGGTGTTCGCGCTGCCGCCGGAGATCAAGGCGCTGCAGCACTGAGGGGAAGTGCCAAGTGCCAAGTGCCAAGTGCCAAGTGCCAAGTGCCAAGTGCTAAGTGC
>DASYJZ010000063.1:0-5466 GCA_035995965.1 Longimicrobium sp.
CGCCTGGAACTCGTTGAAGTCGAGGTTCTCGGCCTCCAGCGACTCGGTGAGGATCACGTCGCCCTGCTCCAGCCCGTAGGCGGCGTGCACCAGGTCGGTGGCGTTCAGCTCCAGCAGGCGCCGGAAGAGGCCGGCGCAGCGGTTCTCGTCCGCCGGGAGGTCCATCACCTTCAGGCGAAAGACCACCAGCGGCGGGGAGTAGTGGATCACGATCCCGGCGCCGTCGCCGTTCCCCTCCGCCAGCCACATCCCTTCGGAAATCTCGTGGTGGTCGAGCCCCGTGCGCAGCAGGTAGCTCTCCACGTCTTCGCGCGTGACCATGGGTCAGGGCTTCTCCAAGTGGGTCGTAGGGTCGGGCTCCCCGGCGTGGAGCGCCGGCGCCTCCCTGGCGCCGCCGCCCTCCGCGAGGAGGCGCATCGTGAACGACTGCTCTTCCTGCAGCGCCAGCACCTGGGCCGTCAGCTGGTCCATCTCCTCGCGCAGCCGCGCCAGCTCGGCGGTGTGCCCCGGGTCCAGCCGGGCGGCGTCGCGCCCGGTCCATCCCGAGAGCACCCAGCGCCCCAGGTAGGCGAACAGCAGCAGCAGGAGAGCGACTTCCCAGATCATCGTTCGGAGATGGGCTACGCTGCCGGAGCAGACAAAGTTTCATCCCGCGGGCGCCGTGTCCACCCTGGCGCGAGGCGGCGCCTGGGGTCGGCCGCGCGCGGCGCGGTCAGCGGCTGATCCCCGACGGGCGCGTGGTGGGGCGGATCTGCACCAGCCGCCGCGCGCTGGGGGTCGCGGCCAGCCCGCCCATCGCCGTCTCGCGGTAGGCCGAGGGCATGCGGCGCCCCACCTCGCCCATCACGTCGATCACCTCGTCGGCCGAGACGGGGAAGTCGAGCCCGGCCAGCGCCATCTCCGCCCCGGCGATGGCCTGCATGGCGGCGGAGGCGTTGCGGTAGATGCAGGGGATCTCCACCAGCCCGCCGATCGGGTCGCAGATCAGCCCCAGCATCCCCTGCAGCGTGAGCGCGACCGCGGTCTCCACCTGCGCGTGCGTCCCGCCGCTGAGCCACGCCACCGCGGCCGACGCCATCGCCGCCGCGGTCCCCGTCTCCGCCTGGCACCCGCCCTCGGCGCCGGCGAGCGAGGCGCGGTGCGCGATCACCCCGCCGATCCCGCCGGCGACGAGCATCGCGTCGACCAGCCGCTCCTCGCCCAGCTCGCGGAACTCGTCCATGCTCACAAGCACCGCCGGCAGCACCCCCGCCGCCCCGGCGGTCGGCGCGGCGACGATCAGCCCCATCGCCGCGTTCACCTCCAGCGTGGCGATGGCGCGCGCCAGGATCTCGGTGACCTGCGCGCCCATCAGCCGCGGGCCGTTCTCCCAGAGCCGCCGCGCGCGTCCGCCGGTGAGGCCCGAGGCGGAGCGCACCTCGCCCTTCAGCCCCTCGTCGATGGCGCCGCGCATCACCTGCAGCGTGCGCCGGATGCGGTCGCGGATGTCGGCCCCGGCCACGCCGCTCTCGGCCTCCTCGGCGTCGAGCACCACCTGCGGGAGGGGGCGCCCGCTCTCCTCGGCGTCGCGGATCAGCGACTCGACGGAGCGGTGCATCAGGCGATCTTCTCGATGCGCCGCGCCCAGCGCATCCACGGGAAGGAGCGGATGGCCTCGAAGGCGGCGTCGCCCACCGGCTCGTCGGCCTCGATGGTCATCAGCGCATCCTGGTGGCGGCCGGTGCGGTCCACCCGCATGGTCGCCAGGTTCACGCGGTGGCCGGAGAGCACGGTGGCCACTGCGGCGATGGTCCCCGGCTCGTCGTGGGCGAGCACCACCAGCGTGTGGTAGTCGCCGCCCAGCGCCACGGGAAAGCCGTCCACCTCGCTCACCTCGATGCGCCCGCCGCCCAGCGACGCGCCGCGCATGGTGGTCTCCACCTCGCCCAGCCAGGTGGTGACCACGGCGGTGTTGGGGTGCGCGTCGTCGCCCAGCTCCACGTCCTCGAACTCCCATTCGAGCCCGGCGGCGGCGGCCTCGTCGTAGGCGTGGCGCAGGCGCAGGTCGTCGGGCGGCAGGCCGATCAGCCCGCCGACCAGTGCGCGGTGCGTGCCGTGTCCCTCGCCGGTGGCGGCGAAGGAGCCGTGCAGGCAGATGCGCGCGCGCTCCGGCGTGCCGCCGGTGATGGCGCGCGCCATCTGCCCCAGCCGGCACGCGCCGGCGGTGTGTGAAGACGAGGGACCCACCATGGTCGGGCCGAGGATGTCGAAGAGCGATACCATGTTGGAGAAGATAGGGCCCTGCCTCGCGCCGGGCCACTGCCGCATCCGCAAGCACCGTGCGTGCGCCGGCCGGGGAGGGCGATTATCTTGCGCGCACCTCTCGCCCCGCCACGCCCCCCGCCAGCCGCCGGCCTCCCATGCACTGGATCTACGACCTCCCGCTCTGGGCGCTCTGCACCCTGGTCCTCGCGCTCACTGTGCTCTACGCCGTGGGTGCGGTGCTGGCCGTGCGGCGCCTGCGCTGGCGGCTGGACGCCGACGACAACGCGACCGCGGCGGCGCTGCACGCCTTCATCGGCGTGCTCTACGCGGTCGCGCTGGGGCTGCTGGTGGTCTCGGCGCAGGACGACAACGGCGACGTGGAGAAGGCGGTCTCGGCCGAGGCCAACGCGACGGGCAACCTGTACCGGGTCACCGCCGGGCTGGAGCCGGCCAACCGCGTCCGGCTGCGGCGCGAGATCGCCGACTACGTGCGGCTGGTGATCGTGGACGAGTGGCCGGCCACCCAGCACGCCCGCCCCAGCGCGGCGACCTGGCGGGCGATTGACCGCCTGGGCGCCGACGTCTACACCTTCGTGCCCGCCGGCGCGCAGGAGGAGCGCGTCTACCCGCAGCTCGTGGGGGAGTTGGAGGAGGTGCTGGATGCGCGGCGGGAGCGGCTGTACCTGGGGCAGCAGGGAGTGGGGGCGGTCACCTGGACCATCATCGTGCTCGGGGGGATGATCACCATCGGCTTCGCGGCCTTCTTCCGCATGGGGAGCGTGCGCCCGCACCTGCTGCTCACCGGTCTCGCCGCCGCGATGTTCGGGCTGATGCTCTTCCTGCTCCTGGCGATGGACCACCCGCTCTGGGGCCGCGTGAGCATCGACCCGGGGCCGTTCCACGAGCTCGAGGCATCGTTCGCGCGACAGCAGGCGGAGATGTCCGCGCCCCAACCTCGCTGATGCCGACGCTGTCTTGATCTCACGCAGAGCCGCAGAGCCGCGGAGAAAAGACGTTTTTTCTCCGCGGCTCTGCGGCTCTGCGTGATACCCGTCGTTGAGTCAGCTCAGGACGCGCCCCGCAGCGCGTCGACGTCGCGCTCCAGGTTGCGGAAGCGCCGGCCGAGCGAGAGCGCGTAGCCAAAGAGGAAGAGCCACGCGAGCGCGTACGCGATGAACACGTGCCAGTACGCGCGCAGCGTCCGCGGCGGCGCGGGTGCCTGCTCGCCGGGGAGCGCGCTCGAGGCCGGCTGCGCGACGGCCGCGGCGGGCGGCGGGGAGTCCTGGGCGGACGCGCGGGTGGGCGGCGTCGCCGCGAGCGCGAGGGAGGCGGCGATCACGGCCGCGAGCCGGGAGAAGCGGGTGGGTCGCATCGTCGTTGCCTACGGAAGCGGGCTGGGGCGCAGCTCGCGGGTCGCGCGCAGGGCGTGCACCCGCTGGGAGAGACGCTCCAGGCCGTAGCGGAAGAGCAGGAGCGCGAAGAACAGCAGCGTGAACGCGAACAGCGACACGAACAGCGTCTGCAGGATGGCGGGGTCGGCCTGGGCGCCCTCGGGGCGCATCACCACCGGCTTGGGGTGCTGCGAGCGCCACCACTGCACGCTCACGTGGATCAGCGGGATGTCGATCGCCCCCACCACGCCCAGGATCGCGGCGAAGCGCTTCCCCCGCTCGGGGTTCTCCGCCGCGCCGCGCAGCATGAAGTAGCCGACGTAGATGAACCAGAGCAGCAGCGTGAGCGTGAGCCGCGGCTCCCACACCCACCAGGCGCCCCACGCCACCTTCGCCCAGAGCGGCCCGGTGAGCAGCACCAGCGTGGTGAACAGCAGCCCCAGCTCCGCCGCCGAGACGGCGATCGCGTCCAGCCGCGGGTCGCGCAGCCACAGGTAGCCGGCCGAGCAGAGCGCCACCAGCCCGAACGCCATGAACGCCGTCCACGCGCTGGGGACGTGGACGTAGAAGATGCGCTGCACCACGCCCATCTCCGCTTCGGTCGGCACGTAGAAGAACACCATCCACAGCGCCGTCAGCACCGTCGCCCCCGCGAGCACGGAGAGCGCCAGCGCCCAGCGGCGCGTCCCCCGCAGCGAGTCGTCCGCCTCCGTGGCGCCCGGGGGATGCACTCCCGCCGGTGCGGACCGCGTCGTCGTCTCCATAGGCTCCCCTTACTCCTCCAGCACGGCGCCGAAGAGGGCCGTGCACACGAACAGGAACACCAGGTCGAAGGCCAGCAGCATCTTGAGCTGGCTCGCCACGTCGCCCACCGGGCGGCCCACCAGCAGCCGCTGCGTGGCCGCGCAGGCGAAGATGATCACCGGGGTGAGCAGCGGCAGCAGCAGGATGGGGAGCAGCGTCTCCCCCAGCCGCGTGTGCGCCGCCACCGCGCCGAACAGCGTGCCCAGCGCGATGAACCCCGCCGTCGCCAGCACCACCACCGCCGCCAGCGCCGCCAGCGACCCCTGGAACGAGAGGTTGAAGAAGAGCGCGAACACCGGGAAGATCAGCACCTCCACCGCGAGGACGATCGCCAGGTTCGCCAGCCACTTCCCCAGGAAGAAGGCCCCGCGGTCAACCGGGGCCAGCAGCACCCCCGTCAGCGCCTCGGCCTCGCGCTCCAGCGCGAAGCTGCGGCCCAGCCCCAGCGTCCCCGCGAACAGCACCGTCACCCAGATCATCGCCCCGGCGATGGAGCGGGCACGGACGGTGGGGTCCACCGCGAAGCTGAAGACGACCGCCACCAGCACCGCGAACGACCCCATCGACAGCAGCCGCTCGCGCGAGCGCGCCTCCAGCAGCAGGTCCTTGCGCGCCACCGCCCACAGCTGCGCCAGGAACGGCGCCTCCACCGACTCGGGGGATGGACGGCGGTCCGTGGTTCCCTGCATCGCGGGCGCGGGACAGGGGGGGACCGGCGGCCCGCGCGTCTCGACGGCGCTCATCCGCGCCTCACGCGGCGGCGCCCACGCGCTCGGTGTAGACGCGCTCGAAGGCCGTGGCGTCCACCGCGGCGCGCGGCTCGTCGCTCACCCAGCGGCCGGCGACCTGCACCACCACGCGGTCCGCCTGCTCCAGCCCCTGCGACAGGTTGTGCGTCACCAGCACCACCGTGGTCCGCCCGTCGCGCAGCCGGTCGAGGATGGCGCGCAGCGTGGCGGCGGCGTGCGGGTCCAGGCCGGTGTAGGGCTCGTCCAGCAGCACCACGTCCGGCCCGTGCAGCAGCGTG
>DASYJZ010000064.1:0-1521 GCA_035995965.1 Longimicrobium sp.
CATCGCCGCCGTGAGGGGGCGATTGGTCTCCCAGACGAGGCGGAGCAGGGCGGGCAGGTAGCGCAGCGCCGCCAGCCGCTCGCGCCAGGTGCGTGGCCGCTCGTCCTCGGGGAGGGCGCCGCGACTCTGCCGCGGGGGGGCGATCATGGGGTGGGACATTCAGTACAAGCTAACGGACGAGGGACGAGGGACGTGACCATCGAGGATGGTGGCCCTTCTCCGCTCAGGAAGCGCGCTGTTCATTTCCGCGTTCCTGGTGCGCCGTCGTAGTCCCTCCACCCTCGACCCTCGTCCGCGTCGATGAATCTCAAGCGTTCGCTCACGACGCTTTCCCTCGTCTTCATCCTCTTCTTCTGCACCTCCGGTGGTGCCTACACCACCGAGGCGCTGGTGCAGGAAGTGGGGCCCGGGCTGGCGCTGCTCATACTCGTGCTCGTGCCGCTCGTCTATTCCCTCCCCGAGGTGCTGATCGTCGGCGAGCTGGCGAGCATGCTGCCGGAGGAGGGCGGGTACTACCGCTGGGTGCAGCGTGCCTTCGGGCCCATGTGGGCGTTCCAGAATGGCTGGCTCACCTGGATGTACTCGCTGGTCGACATGGCGCTCTACCCGAAGCTCTTCGTCACCTACCTCGGCTGGTTCGTACCGAGCCTCTCGCCGAATGTGACCTGGATGATCGGGCTCGGCGTGATCTGGAGCGCCACGGCCATCAACCTGTCGGGCGCGCGGCGCGTCGGACGCAGCTCGGTGCTCGCCGGCGGCTTCATCCTCGGCGGCTTCCTCGTGCTCTCCGTGGTCGCGTTGACCCGAGCCGATCACGTCCCCTGGCGTCCGTTCGCCGCGCCGGAGGCCACGGGGATGAAGGGGCTCGCCGTGGGACTCTCGATCGCCCTCTGGAACTACATCGGCTGGGACAACGCCTCCACGGTGCAGGGCGAGGTGGAGGACGCCTCGCGCAGCTATCCGCGGGCGCTCGCCTTCGCGCTGCCGATGGTGGCCGCGGGCTATCTCATTCCACTTCTCACCACGCTGTCGGCCACCGACTGGACGCAGTGGGCGGAGGGGAGCTGGCCACGCATCGCGCTCGAGGTGGGCGGGCGGATCGGGCCACTGCTCGCCGCGTGGATCGCTGTCGGCGGGATGGTGAGCGCGGTAGCGTTGTTCAATGCGCTGCTGCTGTCCTACTCGCGGATCCCCTTCGTGATGGCCCAGGACGGACTGTTGCCCGCTCCGCTCGGCACCACCGACCGTCACGGCACGCCGCGCACGGCGGTGCTGTTCGCCGCGGTCTGCTACTCGGGATTCCTGCTCATCCCCTTCGCCGGGCTCGTGGTGGCGGATGTGCTGCTCTACTCGCTGGCGCTCATGCTGGAGTTCGCGGCCCTGGTGCAGCTTCGCCGGAAGGAGCCGGAGCTGCGCGGCGACTTCCGCATCCCACTCGGGACGGCCGGCGTGGCGGTGGTGGCGGCGCTGCCACTCGCGGTGCTGCTGCTGGTGGTGGCGCTGAGCTTCTTCGATGGAGAG
>DASYJZ010000065.1:0-5555 GCA_035995965.1 Longimicrobium sp.
GTGAGCTTCTCGAGCTGCGTCGGCTGCTCTTCGCCGGTGGTGGGGTTGATGGTGGTGATGGGCATTCCGGGCCGTCCGTGGTCAGCGCGTCGTGAAGGATGGGCCGCCGTCCAATGCCGCGGCCTCGGCGGCCATCCGACGGATCGCCGGCCCGCCATCGCCGCCGGGCGCACCCGCCTCGCACCCGGTGGCGCGAGTCCGGAGCGAGAAGGGTGCCGCCGGAGAACGAACGCGCGGGGCGGACCTTCCGGCCCGCCCCGCGCATCCACGCGTGCGACGTGGCTCAGTACGTCTCGAGCGACACACCCTCGAAGGCGAACTCGTCGGGCGCGGCGGGCTCCCCGGCGGCGTCGAGCACCACGAAGCTCACACTCACGTCGCCGCGCTTCTTGCGGCTCTTGGCCAGCGTCTTCACGGCGTCGGTCACGTCGAAGGTCAGGTTCTGCGGCGTGTAGTGGTGCGGCGGGCGCTGGTCGCCCTCGCGGCGCGCCACCACGTCGCAGTGGCCCTCGTCGCCGATGCACGTGCCGTGGCCGAACAGGTAGAAGCTGCCGCCGTAGCTCGGGTTGTCGTCCGTCGCCGTCTTGTCGCTCGCGTCGGGCTGGTTGAAGAACACACGCACCTCGTACGAACCCTCGGTGCGCTGCGTGTTGTGCAGCCGCATGCGCGCGTGGTCGAACCCCGGCGAGAGCTCGCCGAGCTCCACCGAGACGGCCGGGGCCGACTGCTTGGCCACGGCCGCGAGCCCGGCGCGCTGCACCGCGGCGAAGGGGCGGAACAGCTCGTCTTCGCGGTAGGTGTAGTGGAAGAAGCCTGCCGCGTCGAGGATCTGCTTGCCGGTGTACGACCACGGCGCCGCCACGTAGTCGAGCCGCGCCTGCGGCACCGTGCTGTTGCCATGCCTGCGCTGCCACAGCCAGAAGATCCGGTCCACCTGCGCGTGGTGCAACCAGAAGATTGGGTCGAACGCCGCGTTGCGGACCGTAGTCATGTCGCCCGTGCCGCCGCCGGTCTTGAGGTGGACGTTGCCGTGCGGGCCGGTGTTGATCTTGGACTCGGCGCTGATGTAGTCGGGGTCGTTCAGCGCGTCGTCCACCTGCTGCTTGCGCTGGTTCACGAACAGCGGGAGCTGCACCGGGTTGCGCGTAGTGTTCTTGCCGGTGGCGATGCTGTAGGCGCTGTACAGCGGGTTCGGCTTCACCACGCCGGTCTGCAGGTCGGTGTAGCTGGGGTCGCTGCACACCTTGGGGATCCCGTACTGGTCGTCGGTCGTCTTGTCGATCACCGTCCAGTCCCAGTAGGGGAGCGTGACCGTTGCCACCCCGGTGGCGCGCTGCTGCGCGTCGCGCAGCCGCTCCTCGAACTCGTAGACGTACGCGCGGTGCCAGGTGTAGAAGTCGGGCGGCGAGAGGTGGCAGTAGTTGCCGGGGTAGCCGTGACGGCCCGCGATCCACTCGTAGCCGCGGGTGTCGTTCGGGTTGGAGATGGCGTACAGCCCCTCGAACGCGTTGCGCAGGATGTTTACCTCCAGCGGCGACAGCTTGCGGATGTTCTTCCGCACCCGCGCGCTGGTGGCCTGCGCGCGCACCTTCGCAGACGCGGTGGTGTTCTCAAGCGCGGCGCGCAGCGGGTCGCTCAGCTTGATCTTCTTGACGGCCTTGGCCTGGGGGGCCGCGTCGGTCTCGGAGGCCGAGGCGGCCGCCACCCCGCCCCTGCAGCAGTTGGATTCGGACATGGATCCTCGCGTGGGTAAGAGTTGAACGGAAGCAACATGAAGGACCGGCCGCGCTTGACGCACCCCGCGCTTGCGGGACCGCCGCACCTCCTTTCAGGCCATCGGTTTCACGCTGAGCGACTTGATCTTCAGGGCGTCGGGGCTCACCACCGAGCCGTCGGGCGCCACGAGCACCACGGTGAGCTGGTTGCCGTCGGCGCGCGCGGCCCCGGGGTCGGCGGGCCGCATGAGGTCGGTCACGAGCTGCTGGGCCCCGAGCTCCGGTTCGGCGACGAAGCCCACGTCGCCGTAGCCGCCGCCGCCGGAGCCGAACATGCTCACCGAGCCCAGGTAGCGCGGGTGGTCGGGGCCGGCGTGCTCCGCCTCGGCCGCGGGCACGTTCAAGAAGAACAGTACCTCGAAGCTCTCGGGAACCACCTCGGCGCCGCGCATCTCCACGTGCAGGCGGCGCCCCTCCGCGGGGAGCGAGCCCACGGGGATGGTGAGGGTGTTTCCGTCCCGCGTCATGCCGGCCATGCGGCCTCGCTGGGGTGAGGGTGAGCGATCCGCCCGGCGCGGCGGTCGAGCAGGGGCGTAAGGGGAAGGACCGCGGCAGTCCCCGCCGCCATCCCCAGCACCATCGCCACGTGCATCCCCCCGACCGCGCCCACCATGGGCGCCAGGGCGGGCGCGAGCACCACACCCGCGGCCGCCATCCCGCCGAGCATCCCCAACGCGACCGCCCCGTGCGCGAGCGAGCGCCGCAGCGGGCCGCCCCCGCAGAGCGGCGCGCAGGTCCACAGGCACGCGGGCACGCACACCGCCAGCATCGCCGCGGCGGGGATCGGCCAGGAGACGAACTCGGCGTGTGCGTGCGCCATCCCGGCGCCCGCGTGGGCTGCGGGTGAGGCGAACGCATCCGCCATGGCCATCCCCAGCCCTCCGAACGCGCAGGCGGCCACCACGAAGTCGGCATGCGGCACGCGCCCGCGCCGCTCCCACGCGAAGCCGCACGCGACCGCGGCCACGGCCATCACCGCGCCGGCCGCCGCGCCCGCGCCCGCGAGCCACACGAGCGCCGCGCTCTGCGCCAGCATGGCCAGGACGGGGAGACGCGAGTCGGTAGACGGACGATGGAGGGCCGGCGGGCAGGCGGAGGCAGGGGAAGCCGCGGCGGAACCGCGGCAGGTCGGCGGCGGAGGGGAAACGTCCAAGGTGATTCAACCCGTCACATGAAAGGGGCGCGCGACCCGAACGATCCGCCCGCCGAAAATGAAGGTATCCATAGTCGGCCGGTTTGCCGTCCGCTGTCAATGCTCTTGATCCGCCGCGCAGGAAGCACGGCGGGCCGGCGCACCTCCGCGCCGGCCCGCACTCTCCGCCCCGCAGCGCCCGGCGCGCCAGATCAGGCGCTGGAAACGGACGCCGCGGTCGACTGGAGGTGCCGGACGGCCATGGCGTAGGCCGCGAGCGGACAGTTGCCGCCCTGCAGCTCCGCCACCATGTCGCGGAACGCCCTGAACTCCCGTGCGTGCGCCTTCTCCATCGCCGCCAGCGCCCGTGCCGGGTCGTCGCCGTCGCGGAGGACGGCGGCGACCACGGTGCGCTGGGCGGCGGTCAGGTCGTCGGCCAGGGCCTGGGCGTAGCGCCGCTCCCAGGGATCGTCGCCGGCGGCGGCGCGCAGGGCCTCGCGCAGCCGCGCGGTGCCCAGCTTCTCCGAGACCGCGTAGAAGGCCTTCGCGGTCCGGATCTCCTCCGTCCCGGCGGCTCGTGCCGCGCTCACGATCTCGAGCAGCTGCGGGAGGAAGCGCAGGGTGATCAGCCGCTCGCCCAGCGTCTTCTCCACCCCCAGGTCCTGCAGCTCGCCCAGGCGCTGGAGGAAGACGCTGCGGTCCTCGCCCGCCACGAACCGGGCGAAGCCGCCGCGCAGCGCCGCCAGCCCGCCGCGCGCCTCGTCGATCAGCGCCGAGGTCCCGGAGTCGGCAGGGACGTTGGCGAGCAGCCAGTGCGTGGTCTGCTCCAGCACCCGCCCCAGCCCCAGCAGCCAGCGGTAGATGGTCTCCGCCGGGAACCGGCCCTCCGCCGCGGCGAAGTCCGCCCGGATCTCGTCCGCGCCGGCGATGCGGCTGGCGACCAGCCAGGCGCGCGCCACCTCCGCGATGCCGCGGCCGGAGTCGCGGCCGGCGCGGTGCAGGAAGCTGGAGCCCATCAGGTTCACCAGGTCGTTCACCAGCTCGGTGGTGACGATCTCGCGGCGCAGCCGGTGCTCGCGCAGCCGCCCCTCGCCCGCCGCCTCCACCGCCGCGCGCGGGAAGTAATCCACCAGGAACGGGTCGGTGGCCGCGTCGTCGGGCACCGCCGAGTCGAGCAGCGCCTGCTTGGCCTGCAGCTTGGCGTGCGAGAGGAGCACGCACAGCGTCGGCCGGGTGAGGCCGGCCTTCGCGGTGGCGCGCGCCTTCATCCCCTCCGCGTCCGGCATCCCCTCGGCCGCGGGGTCCAGCCGGCCGTCGCGCGCGAGCGCCTGGATGAGCGAGGAGAAGTCGTCCAGCGCCTCCTTGCTGCGCGCCTCGTCCAGCGACACCGCCAGCGACTGGCCGAAGTTGTTGCGCAGCACCAGCCGGTTCACGTCCTCCGTCATGGAGCGCAGCAGCTCGTTGCGCCCCTCCATCGTCATCTCGCCCGACCGGACGACGGCGCCCAGCAGGATCTTGAGGTTCACCTCGTGGTCCGACATGTCCACGCCGGCCGAGTTGTCCAGCGCGTCGGTGTTGATCTTTCCCCCGCGCGCGGCGAAGGCGATGCGCCCCCGCTGCGTGAACCCCAGGTTGCCGCCCTCGCCCACCACGCGGCAGCGCAGCTCCTCGGCGTCGACGCGGACGGGGTCGTTGGTGGTGTCGCCGGCGTCGGCGTTGGTCTCCTCGGCGTCCTTCACGTAGGTGCCGATCCCGCCGTTCCAGAGCAGGTCCACCGGCGCCTTCAGCACCGCGCGCACCAGCGCCTCGCCGTCCAGCCGCTCCACGTCGTCCGCCAGCCCCAGCGCGGCGCGCGCCTCGGGTGTGACCTCCACCTCCTTGCTGGCGCGGGGGACGATCATCGCCCCCGCCGAGAGCGCGGCGCGGTCGTAGTCGGCCCAGCTGGAGCGCGGCAGGTCGAACATCCGCTTCCGCTCGGCGAAGGAGCGCGCCGGGTCGGGATCGGGGTCGATGAAGATGTGCCGGTGGTCGTACGCGGCGATCAGCTTGAGCTTGTCCGAGAGCAGCATGCCGTTGCCGAACACGTCGCCCGACATGTCGCCGATCCCGACGACCGTGAACTCGTCCCGCGACGGGTCGAGCCCGAGGTCGCGGAAGTGGCGCTTGACCGACTCCCACGCGCCGCGCGCGGTGATCCCGAGCTTCTTGTGGTCGTAGCCCACCGAGCCGCCGGACGCGAACGCGTCGTCGAGCCAGAACCCGTACTCGGCGGCGACCGCGTTCGCGGTGTCGGAGAACGTCGCGGTCCCCTTGTCGGCGGCGACGACCAGGTAGGTGTCGTCCTCGTCGCGCACCACGACGCCCTCGGGACGGCGCACCTCGCCGTCGACGAGGTTGTCGGTCACGTCCAGCAGCGCCTCGATGTAGCGCACGTACTGGCGCTTGACCTCCGCGGAGAGCGCACCGGGGTCGGCCGGACGATCCTTGAGGAAGAACCCGCCCTTGGCCCCCGCCGGCACGATGATCGCGTTCTTGGTCATCTGGGCCCGCATCAGCCCGAAGACCTCAGTGCGGTAGTCCATGCGGTCCGACCAGCGCAGCCCGCCGCGAGCGATCCGGCCGCCGCGCAGGTGGATGCCCTCCATGTC
>DASYJZ010000066.1:0-8078 GCA_035995965.1 Longimicrobium sp.
CGGTGAGCGGGGCACACGGCGGACGATTGGAGCGCGCGATGGACGGCGAAGAGGGCGGGGACCAGCCGCCGGTGGTGGACGAGCCCGTCGAGGCGGACGTGAGCGCGGACGATCCGCCCGCGGACACCCCGCCCGAGGCGCGCGAGCGCGAGCCCGAGCCGCGCGCGGCCGCGGCGCCCGCGCCGGACGAGGCCGAGCCGAAGCGGAAGGGGATGTTCGGGGTGACGCCCCGGCGCGCCGCGGCGGGGCTGGGCGCGGCCGCGGCCGCCGCCTACGCCGTGTACCTGATGGGCGCGAGCCGCGGCCGCCGCCGGCCGGTGACCGAGCTTCCCAACGCGCTGGGGATGCGGCTGGACTACGTGCCCTGGGGCGACGTGCACTACGCCTACTACGCCCGCGAGGGGCGCGGCCGGCCGCTGGTGCTGCTGCACTCCATCAACGCCGTCGCCAGCGCGCACGAGATGCGGCCCCTCGCCCGCGCCTTCCTGCGCGACCGCGACCGGCCGGTCTACGCGCTGGAGTGGGTCGGCTTCGGCCACAGCGACCGGCCGGAGATCGACTACACGCCGGGGCTGATGGAGGACCAGCTCGAGCACTGGCTGGAGCGGGTGATCCGCCCCGCGGGGGGCGCGGACGTGGTGGGGTTCTCGCTGGGCGCCACCTACGCCGCCGAGGTGGCGCGGCGCCGGCCGGACCTGGTCCGCTCGCTGGTGGCGCTGGAGCCGGCCGGGCTGGGGAGCGAGCCGACCGAGATCGGCCGCGGCTGGTCGCGGCTCCTCTTCACCCTCCCGGGCGTGCAGCGTGCCTTCTACGACCGGCTGACGACGCCCGAGGCGCTGGCGAAGTTCGCGCGCGACAACCTCTTCACCCCCGAGTTCGGGGTGCCCGACGAGTACGTGAACTTCGCGGCCGAGACCGCCCGGGTGGAGGGCGCGCCGCGGCCGCTGGACGACTTCCTGAGCGGGCGGATGTCGCCCGACGACGCCCTGGAGACCTTCCGGCGGCTGCGGCAGCCGCTGCTGCTGATCCACGGCACGGTCGCCAGCCGGCGGATGGAGAGCTACACCCGCCTCCCCGAGCTGGAGGGGCGGCCGAACGTGAGCGTGGTCTCGCTCCCCACCGGCGCCATGCCGCACTGGGAGCGGGCGCGCGAGGTCGCGGAGCGCATCCGCGACTTCGTGGACGGGCAGGACGGCGGGCGGCGCGCGGAGCAGGACGGCCGATGAACGGTGCCGGCCGCGGCCGGCGGAAGCGGGGACCCCCGAAGGAGTGGTGAAGCGATGATCCGAGCCGTGCGTGTCGCGGGGTGCGGGGTGGTGCTGGCGGCGGCGGTGCTCGCCGCCGGGTGCAAGCAGCGCGACGACGGCGGCGCGACCAACCTGGGCCCCGTGCACGTCGACACGGCGAACAACACCCCGATGGACGGCGTCTCCGACGAGCAGCTCAAGCGCCAGGCGCAGGCGCTCACGCCCGAGGAGGCCGCCGCCCGCGGCGTGGCGATCGACACCACGATCCACGTCGAGAACCTCGGCAGCCCCGACACCGTCCGCATCGACGGCGCCCCCACCGACACGGCGACGAAGGCGGCGGGGACATCGGCCGCCCCAGCGACAAAGCCGTAACGCAAACCGATCCAACACCGGCCTCCCTTCCAGGCTCGAGAGGGAAGTCCGTGCCGCGGTCGCTGGTCCCTGGTGGCGCGCTCTTTGCGTCTAAACACGCTGCGCCGTGCACGTCTGGATCCCGGTTCCGTTCCTTCAGCAGGAGGCAGTCAAGCCGAATTCTCGCCAGGGCGGGATCACGTGCGTGCGTCATGGATCTGCCGCTATTCCCACCAGGAGGTACCCATGAGGCAGGCTGGAACGAGCACGCTGGTGCTGGCCGGGTGGTGTGCCGTCGTCCTGAGCGCATGCGACGGGCGATCCACCACGGGACCTCAGTTGAATGACGAACTCGTCGTTCCCCCCTCCGCTCGCGCCCGAGTGGCGCCACTTCGCGTTCATCCACCGGGCTTCATTTCGGCCGACGAAGAATTCGTCGCCCTGTCGAAGGCCGTGCCGGGGAGGTTCGGCGGCTATTTCTATGGGCCGAACGACCAACTCACGGTGTACCTTGTGGATCTTCGGCAGAGGCACGCGGCTCTCGGCGTTCTCCTCCCCGCGTTACACCGGCGGTACCCGCGCAACCCGCAGCGCGGCCATCCCGATCCACGATCGATCCGGTTCTTGCAGGGTCAGTACGACTTTGGAGAGCTGGCGCGGTGGCGGAACGTGGTCGATCAGAACCGCCTGCGCTTCCACGGAATCGTCTCGACAGACGTCGACGAGGCGCGCAACCGGGTGGTGCTCGGCGTGGAGGACGCGGCGGCCCAGGCGGATGTGCGTGCCCGGCTGACGGCCTTTGGCATTCCCGGCGGGGCCGTAGTGGTGGAGGTCAGGGAGCGCGACCACCCGGTGACGACGCTGAACGACAGTGTTCCCGCGGTCGCGGGCGGGTACCTCATCCAGTGGTTGACGGGGAGTGGTGCCCTGGGCGGTGCATGCAGCCTCGGCTTCAACGCGTGGCGCAACGATCCGGTGTACGGTTGGGAGCAGGTGTTCGTGACCGCGTCGCACTGCAGCAACGCGAAGTTCGCGGTCGACGGCGCCAACTACTACCAGTGGCGCACGAGCAGGACGAGCCAGCTGATCGGCTACGAGATCGTGGATCCTCCGCCCTACGCCGACCCGATCTGCTCCTCCAGCCCGTGCCGCTGGAGCGACGCTCTGGTCGCCAAGTGGACATCGTCGCGGTGGGACCTCGGACACATCGCCCGCACGACCGGGTTGGGCAATGGGTCGCTCACCGTGGACCCGCTTCAGCCGACATTCTCGATCCTCGACAAGATCGGGTACGGTGCGGTCGGCGACGTCGTCTACAAGATGGGTCGCTCGTCGGGATGGACGAGCGCGACCATCACCGCCAACTGCGTCAACGCGTACGAGGGGACCACCGTCCTCTACTGCCAGGAAGAAGCTCCCTTCGGTGCGCTGGGCGGCGACAGCGGCGGACCCGTATTCTCTCCCTCCCCGTACCCCGGGTGGGTCGACCTCCGCGGCGTGGTGTGGGGTGGGCGCTCGTTCAGCGACATCTACGGGATCGAACGCGACCTCGGGCAGATGGACGTGGTGGTTTGCAGCACGAGTCACCCGTACTATCCGAGCTGCTGACCGGGTTTTAGCGCTTCGGTGCGCCACCCATGGCGCGCTGAAGCGCCCCGGACACCCACGATGGAGCGTCTCTCGATGGCGATCGGGCGCAGGTGGTCTCGCGCCGGCACGAACGGGCTGGTCCTTCTCGCCGTGTCGGCGGCAGCCCCGGCGTGCCGGAGCACCGGCGCGCACGGACGGACTTCCCCCGGGCCTCGGGGTGCATCCGTTCCGGCCCTCGTGGTGACCGGCCCCGCGGGGGAGAAGCAGTTCGACCTGGTGGCCGGCACCCGAGTAGTTCTGCGGACTACGCTCCTCCATGCTGCGGGGCCGGCGTCGCGGCCCGCGTTCACCTCCCGCGCCCCGAACGTGGTCTCCGTGGACAGTAGCGGCGCGGTGCGCGGGATCTCCTCGGGCCGGGCATTCGTCGTCGGAAGCGTGACGGAACGCGCGCGGGTGCTGATGGATTCGGTGGAGGTGAGGGTGGAGTGCACCACGGAGCTGCGCGTCCATACCTTCCCGCGAGATACCGTGATCCGCGTCGGCGAGTCCTTCGTGGCGCGCGCGGATCTGGCGAGCTGCGGCGGATTCGTGCGGCTCGATGACGTGCTGACGTGGCGCGCGCGCGACGCGGCGGTCGTCCGCGTGGACTCCGTCAGTGGGCGGACGGTCGGCTTCGCTCCCGGAGACACCTGGGTGGACTTCAGCGGGCGCAAATACGGTCGGTTCGAAGGTGTGCACGTGAGGGTTGTATCGCCGCGATGACGTTGGTCTGGCCCCCGCCGAACGGGCCTCCTCGACACCTTCCGGCACATCTCCTAAACCCGTTGCCGAACGCTCGTTCGGGCCTTGCACTTTTCGTCACAAGCGCTAGAATATCGGGCTTCGGAGCGGCGTGTATGCTCCGGGTTTCCATCGAACCAGGGAGATGCGCGTGAGGAGCATCGTCTGCGTGAAGCGCGTGCCGGACACGGAGGCGCGCATCCGCATTGCCGGCGACGGGAGCAGCATCGACCCGTCGGGGGTGAAGTTCGTGCTGAACCCGTACGACGAGTTCGCGCTGGAGGCGGCGCTGAAGCACAAGGAGGCGGCGGGGCAGGGCGAGGTGACGGTGATCAGCGCCGGCGACGCGTCGAGCGCCGAGACGCTCCGCACCGCGCTCGCCATGGGCGCCGACGCGGCCGTGCTGCTCAAGACCGACCGCCCCGCCGAGGGGCTCGCCGCCGCGAAGGTGCTGGCGGCGGAGATCGAGGGCCGCGAGTACGACCTGGTGCTCTTCGGGATGAAGGCGGTGGACGACGACCTGCAGGCCGTGGGGCCGATGGTCGCCGAGCTGCTCGGCATCCCCGTGGCCACCGCCGTCACCGAGTTCTCGGTGGATGCGGGGAAGGTGACCGCGCACCGCGAGATCGAGGGCGGCGCCGAGGTGATGGAGCTCCGCATGCCCTGCGCGATCACGCTCACCAAGGGCGCCTACGAGCCGCGCTACGCGTCGCTCAAGGGGATCATGGCCGCCAAGAAGAAGCCGCTGGAGGAGAAGCCCGCCAGGGTGGAGGGCGCCGGCGCTCCATCGGCGCTCGCCTATCCCCCGGAGCGCCAGGCCGGCCGCATCGTGGGCCAGGGTCCCGACGCGGTGCCCGAGCTGCTGCGGCTGCTGCGCCAGGAAGCGAAAGTTCTCTAGGGGACAGGGAACAGGGGACAGGAGACCGCCTGCACGCGCGGGCCGTTCGCCGGCTGTCCTCTGTACCCCGTCCCCCGACCCCTTTGCAGTGAGGTCCTACGACATGCCAGGGATTTTCGCGTTCGCGGAGTCGCGCGACGGCGAGCTGCGCAAGGTGGCGCAGGAGGTGGTGACCGCGGCCCGCAAGCTGGCCGACGGCCTGGGCACCGAGGTGCACGCGGTCGTCCTCGGCGGCAGCGGGCTCGCCTCCGCCGCGGGCGAGCTGGGGAAGTACGGCGCCGACAAGGTGTTCGTCGGCGAGAGCGCGGCGTTCGACCGCTACTCGCCCGAGGGGTTCACCACCGTCATCGCCGGCTTCATCGAGGCGCACGGCTGCGACGCCGCGCTCTTCCCCGCCTCGGCGCTGGGGAAGGACCTGGCGCCGCGCGTGGCGGCCCGCCTGGGCGTCGACTACCAGAGCGACGCGACCGGGCTCGAGGTGGAGGGCGGCAGCATCGTCGTCACCCGCCCGCGCTACGCCGGCAAAGTGTTCGGCACGGCGACGGTGACGGAGAAGCCGGCCGTGATCTCCGTGCGCCCCAACGTTTTCCAGGCGGCGGAGAACGCGAAGGCGGGCGAGGTGCAGACGCTCCCCATCGACCTCGGCGCGGCGGACTTCGGCGCGGTGGTGAAGGAGATCAAGGCGGCGGCCGGGGAGAAGATGGACGTCTCCGAGGCGCCGATCGTGATCAGCGGCGGCCGCGGGCTGCAGGACCCGGCGAACTTCAAGCTGTTGGAGGAGCTGGCCGAGGCGTTCGGCGGCAAGGCGGCGGTGGGCGCGTCGCGCGCGGTGGTCGACGCCGGGTGGCGGCCGCACGGCGACCAGGTGGGGCAGACGGGGAAGACGGTGGCGCCCACGCTCTACATCGCCGTCGGCATCTCCGGCGCCATCCAGCACCTGGCGGGGATGCGCACCTCGCGCTTCATCGTCGCCATCAACAAGGACCCCGAGGCGCCGATCTTCAAGGTCGCCGACTACGGGATCGTGGGCGACCTCTTCCAGATCCTCCCTCGTATGGCCGAGGAAGTGCGGAAGATGATGGGCTGATCGCCACCCCTCGATCGTCCAGGGATGGTGCGCCGAGGGCGCCGGCTGCGAAGCCGGCGCCCTCCGTCGTGCTGCGGGTATGGACGCGGCGACCCGCGGCCACGGGTCAGCACCGCGCCGTGCACCTGCAGGTGTTGGGGCCCTGCGTCTCGATCCCGCATCCTCCGCACTCGGTGAGCGAGCAGGTCCCGATGCACGACGCGGGGCAGGTGGCGAGGCAGGTGGCATTGCACGTCTTGCAGGTCTGGAGGCAGGTGTTCGCACACGTGCGGATGCAGGTGTCGTCGCACGTGGCGCCGCAGGCGGTGCGGACCGTCGGCAGCCGGTGCGCGACGACCGTGCCCCCCGCGTCCTCCCCCGGCATGGTGGCGAACGAGTCGACCGTGAGTGACTCGATCGCCAGTCTGAGCTTGCCCATGGGTGCCTCCGGTGGTCGGTGTGCGTGAGGAGGCCGCCGGGCGGCGCGCCCGTGGGTTTGAGCGGCACGGCGCCGACAGTTCCGGTACGCCCGGCGGGCGACGCCTTCCCAATGTGCCTGCCGCTCCCGGCTGCAACAAGGAAACGCTTCGTGTGCAGCGGGCCGGCGTCCGTCGGTGAGCTGGTGTTCGTCAGTGGTGGCGAGCTGGCGGGCCATCGTATCGGCGTTCGCAAACGTACACCGTGCCCGCCTCGCGCATCCCGCTCCGCCGCCTTATCTTCCGCGCCGTCTCCCGACCCGGCCCGCCCGCCGACCCGGACGCAGATTGCCGAATCCGCCCGCATTTCGCTCGCCGTGGATCGCGCCGCTCGCGCTCCTGCTGGCCGCCGTCTCGCTCGGCGCCAACGGCGTGCTCCTGTGGAAGCTGCGGCGCCCGGAGCGGCTGATGGCACCCGCGGTCGAGCGGGTGGCGGCCGGCCTCTCGCACTCCGACGCGGCCATCAAGTACACGGTGCGCATCCCCGCGGGGACGCCGGTCAGCTTCGACGTGCCCATCGACCAGCGCTACATCATCAAGCTGCGCACGTCGCTCCCCATCAACACCGACGTGCGGATGCCCTTCAACACCCCCTTCGGCAACCGGGTGATCAGCGTCCCCGTCCGCACCACCATCCCGCTGCGGCAGGACATCCCCGTGCACCTGGTCGACACCTTCCACCTGCGCACCCGGACCAACGCCGAGTACGTGGTCCCGCTGGAGATCAAGCTCAAGGACCTGCCGCTGGACGCCCTCCGCCGCTCGCTGAATCCATGACCCCTCGCTCCACCCGCCGCGCCGCGCTCGCCGCCGCGGCGCTCGTCCTGGCGTCCGCCGCGTGCCGCCGGGACGACGCGGCCGCCATGCGGCACCCGGTGGCGGACAGCGCCGCGGCTCGCCCGGCGGCGTCCACCTGGCGGACGAATCCTATCGCGGGGGTGGACCTGGCCGCGTCCGGGGACTCGGTGGTGGTGGTGACGGGGCCGCACACCATCCTCTGGCCCGCGGCGGGGCAGGAGCTGGCGCCGCCGTACACGGTCCGCGCGACCTTCGAGAAGCGCCACGGGCGGCTGCACGAGGGGTACGGCATCCTCTTCGGCGGGAGCGGGCTGGAGGGGCCCGAGGCGGGGCAGGTGTACAGCTACTTCCTGGTGCGCGGCGACGGCAGCTTCCTGGTGAAGCGGCGGCAGGGGCTGGAGACGCCGGTGGTGCGCGACTGGACGCAGCACGCCGCGCTCCACCGCGACCGCGAGGAGACCGGGCGCCCCAACGGGCTTGAGGTGCGCGTCGACGCGGCGGAGGTGGCGTTCCTCGTGAACGGCACCGAGGTCGCCCGCGTCCCCGCCGGCGAGCTCTCGGTGCGCGGGCTCGCGGGGGTGCGCACGCCGCACGAGGTCACGCTGGTGGTGCGCGGCTTCCGCGCCGGGCCCGGGGCGCCCCGGTGAGCGGCGCCCCGCCGCGGCTGCTGGTCGCGGACGACGACCCCGCGATCCGCAAGGCGCTCGGCATCATCCTGGCCGCCTACGACGTGCGCGAGGCGGGCGACGGGGCCGAGGCGCTGCGCCTGGTCGCCTCCGCCCGCCCCGACGCCATGGTCCTGGACGTGGTCATGCCCGAGGTCGGGGGCCTGGAGGTCTGCCGGGAGCTCCGCTCGACCGGGGACGACC
>DASYJZ010000067.1:0-4110 GCA_035995965.1 Longimicrobium sp.
CGTGAGACAGTCTGTAGAAGCTGGAGCGTGGATCTACATCAGGTCGGCTCGCGCTGCCGGCGCAGGCGCACCGCCGCGGCGACGAAAGCCGCCGCGAGCACCAGGCCGATCCAGAGCCCCGGCGTGCTCAGGAACCGCCCCGGAGAGAGCGCCGTCGCCGCGGCGAACGGGATGCTCTCCGGCCGGTGCACGACGAACGCCTCGCCGTACCAGCCGATCAGCCGGTATTCCACCTCCGCCGCCACGTGCATGGTGTCGAGCGTGATCTTCTCGAGCAGGCCGATGGCGACCAGCGGCAGCACCGCCCAGAGCGCCGCCGTGCGCCGCGCCCAGCCCGACATCAGCAGCAGGAAGGCGTAGATCGGCGCGTGCCAGAGCGCCATCGCCGCCAGCGCGTACAGCAGCGCGCCCCACGTCCTGAACGGCTGCACCTCGCTCCACAGCGGCGCCACGCCCTGGCCCTGGACCAGCAGGGCGAGGGTGCTCAGCAGCAGCATGACGAGGTGCATCGCGACGATGGCCGCGAAGGTGAGCAGCGGCAGGATCACCAGGGGAACGCTCGCCTTCGCGAGCAGGGTGGTGAGGTCCGAGACGGGGAGCGACTTCCAGAAGAGGATGCTGCGGTCCCGTCGCTCGCCGTTCAGCGCCTCGAGAGCGTAGAACGCCCCGGTGACGAACGCGGTCACGAGCATCAGGGCCGCCTCCATCCTGTAGAGGACCGAGGCCGATCCCCGGGCGGCCGGGTCCGCCGCCAGCATCCCGCGCATGTGGCTCGGCATCGTAGCCCCGTGGATCACCAGGGCCACGACCACGAACGTGGCCACGCCCAGCGGCGCGAGGTAGATCGAGCGGTTCTCCCACAGCTCGCGCCGCACCGACCAGTAGAAGGGCCGGGTTCGCCGCGGGGGCACCGGGGCGACGTCCCGGGTGCGCACGTCCGGCTCGGGCAGGGCGGTCGACACGGGTGTCATCGAGCCGCTCCCGCTTCTTGGCCGCGGTCGCTGCCCATCACGGCGACGAACACGTCGGCGATGCTGGGGGTGCGCACGTCGCCCAGCGCGGCGAGCGGGTGGCGGTCGGCGCGGTCGAACAGCAGGATGCTGCGGCCGAGCACCTGGCGCTCGTGGATCGGCGCGTGCGCGCGTGCCGCCGCGAGCTGCTCGGGGCGCACCATGACTTCGGCGTAGCGCGTCTCGAACTCGTCCATGCTGCACTCCAGCACGATGCGTCCGCGGTTGATGAACATGAGGTCGGTGAGCACGTCCTGGATCTCTTCCACCTGGTGCGTGGTCACCACGATGGTGCGGCTGCCGTCGAAGTAGTCGTTCAGCAGCGAGTCGTAGAACTGCTTGCGGTAGAGGATGTCGAGGCCGAGCGTCGGCTCGTCCAGCACCAGCAGCCGCGCGTCGATGGCCATCACCAGCGCCAGGTGGAGCTGGGCCACCATCCCCTTCGACAGCTCCCTGACCCTGCTGGTGCGCCGGATGTCGGTCCTGGCGAGAAAGCCCTCCGCCTTCGCGCGGTCGAACCGCGGGTGTACGCCGGCCACGTAGTCGAGCGTCTGCGACACCCGCAGCCAGCGCGGCAGCACGGCGACGTCGGCGATGAAGGAGACGTCGCGCACCAGCCGGTCTCGCTCCCTCCACGGCTCGTGCCCGAGGACGTTCAGCGCTCCCTCGTAGCGCGTGAGGCCGAGGATCGCGTTGAGCGCGGTGGTCTTCCCCGCGCCGTTGGGTCCGATGAGCCCGAGGATGCGGCCCTCTTCGAGGTGCAGGTCGATGCCGTCCAGCGCGACGGTCGATCCGTAGGACTTGCGCAGGCCGCGTGCTTCGATGCATGCCATGGGTTCAGCGCTCCTTCGCGGGGTCCGGCGCGGATGCCTTGCCCGCGGCCGCATTCAGCAGCTCTTCCGGCGTCAGGCCGAGCCGCTGGATGGTCGCGTGGACCCGGGGCCACTGTTCCGTGAGAAACTTCTCGCGTTCGCCCTGCAGGAGCAGGCTGCGCGCGCCCGGGTTGATGAACATGCCGCGGCCTCGCCTGGTCTCGACGATCTGCTCGTCGACGAGCTGCTGGTAGCTCTTGAGGACCGTGAGCGGGTTGACGCGGTACTCGGCCGCGACGTGGCGCACCGAGGGCAGCGGGTCGCCTTCGTCGAGCACCCCATCGAGGATCATCGCGGCCACCAGGTCGCGGAGCTGTCGATAGATCGGCTGACCGTCGTTCCACTCGCGATCGATCATCGGTTCCAGATAGCCGGCGGGGGACAACCATGGTGATATGGTGCTGTATGTAACCATAACGCCATCGAGGACGCAAGTACAGCAACGGCCGTTTCATGCAGAGACGCGGAAGAACGGAGAGAACGTCTCTTACGGCGGCGGGAGGGACGTGTGGAGCCGCCCATCCGGTACGTACCGGACAGACGCAGGTACGAGCTACTCACGGTGTCATTCCGAGGCCCGTACGCGCTGGATCGTCCGCTTGCGCGGTACTGCGCAGGGCCGAGGAATCTACTCCAGGCAATGCGCGAGGCCTGGGCGCGATAGCGGCGCGGATGCGTGCTCGCGTCGCGCGCCTTGGCATCCCGCACGCTGTCGCGCCTCGGCCTCACGCGGTCCGCGGTTAGATCCCTCGGCCCTGCGGACTTCGGTGCGCTCTGCGGAGACAGCGAGGGCGGGCCTCGGGATGACACCGTGGTGGGGCGCACCAGAGGGGGGAGAGCGGTCTCTCTCGCGCACACGAGATCACGCGATCGGCACCCTCGTCATCATCCCATCATCATCCCGATCCCGCTACCAGCCGCCGCCGTCCGGGAGCCAGGGGGCGAGGCGCTCGCGCACCAGGCGCAGCGCGCGGCCCATGCGCGCCTCCACCGTCTTCACCGACAGGCCCACGGCCGTGGCGATCTCGGCGTAGGTGAGGCCGTCCACGCGGCTCATCAGGAAGGTCTCGCGCACCTCATCGGGGAGGTCGGCGACGGCCTGGCGCATCGCGGCCTCGAGCTCGCCGGTGACGGCGGTCGCGTCGGCCGGAGGCGCGGCGGTGGGGGGGCGTACGTGGGGCTCGGCCTCGCGCACCGTGCGCAGGTGGCGCAGGCGGTTGAGCGCGCGGTTGCGGACCGACTGGTAGAGGTAGCCGCGCAGCGACACGTCGGCGGGGAGGGCGTCGCGGCGCTTCCAGAGCTCCAGCATCACGTCCTGCGCCACGTCTTCGGCAGACGCGCGTTCGCCCACCAGCCGCTCGGCCGCCGCCACCAGCCCGGCGTAGAGCGTGCGGAAGACGATGGCGAAGGCGTCGTCGTCGCCTCGGCGCAGGGCGGTGATGAGTTCCGGATCGTCCATGCCGTATGTTATCTTCCCGCGCCGGCCGCGGCGAATGCTCCCGCCGGCCGGCTCGTATGGCAGATAGGGTGCCGGGTGCTTCGCGTGTCGTAGGGGTGATGAGCCACGAGAACCGAGACTCCGCCGACGGGGACGCCGTCTTCACCGCCATGGCCCGCGCCATGGCGGGCGAAGGCACGCCCGAGGAGCGCGAGGCGTTCCACCGCGAGCTCGGCGCCGACCCGCGCCACGGCGAGCTCTTCGCCGCGCTCGACGGCGCCCTGCGCCCGCTTTCAGCCGAGCCGCCGGCCGCCGACGTCGACACGGCGGCCGCGCTCGCCCGCGTCCTCTCCCGCCGCGACGCCCGCCCGGTGCTGGTCGCCGGGGCGCCGGCACGGCCGCTGCGTCCCGCCGCCGTTCGCCCTGCCCACTGGCACGGCGCGGGGCTGCTGCGCCTGGCCGCCGCGTTCCTCCTGCTGCTGGCCGGGGCGCTGGTCTGGAGGACGCTCGCGCGCCGCCCGACGACCGGGGCGGTCGTGCGCTACGCCACCGCCGTCGGCGCGCGCCGCACGGTGCACCTCCCGGACGGGAGCGAGGTGCAGCTCGCGCCGCTCAGCGCCATCGACGTCACCTCCGCGTACGGCAAGCCCGAACGCGCGGTGACGCTCCAGGGGCAGGCCTACTTCGAGGTGCGCCACGACGCGTCCCATCCCTTTGTCGTGCGCACCCCCACGGCCGAGGTCCGCGACCTGGGGACTACCTTCTCCATTACGGCCGACGGCGCGGCGGG